>JAYVTL010000155.1:0-1835 GCA_043788845.1 Candidatus Uhrbacteria bacterium | reverse complement strand
GGCGACCAAGGCTGCCGCCAGCAGATTCAGTTCATTGTGCACACCAAAGAGTTTCAGTTTCTTTCTCTCAACCAACTTTTCTTCTTTGTCATTGAAACGAATATAGAGCGCTTCCTTGCCGATCCAAGCCGAGCTCTTGGCAGATTTTTTTTGCGAGAAGAGTAAAACGCGACTTGGTGCTTCGCTCGCCTTTTCGCGACAAAAAGCATCGTCGGCATTCAAGATGACCGTATCCAATGGCGATTGGTGACGAAAGATTTGCGCTTTGGCTTCGCCGTAATCTTCCATGCCTTGATAGGAATTGAGATGATCGCGCATTAGATTGGTGATGCAGGCAAGCTGCGGCGACAAGCCGACGAGGCCGGTGGATTCGAGCTGCCAGCTTGAAAGTTCGAGGACCACGATATCACTTGGTTTGACGCGCGCGACGAAGGTCAAAGGGGAAATTAAAATATTGCCACCCAGCCACGCGGTGCGTTTCGTATTCTTGCTGAGCATTTCGTGGACCATGGTGGTGGTCGTGCTTTTGCCACGGGTGCCGGTAATGCCGATGACGGGAGCTTGGCATCTCGCAAGAAAAATTGAGACGTCGGATTCGATGCATTTGCCGAGTTTGGTGGCATGCAGCATCTCGATCGAGTTGGGGCGAACGCGCGGATTACGGATGATAATGTCGGCCCAGTCAATGTCGGACAAACGGTGTTCACCAAGCACAAAACTGACCGAGCGATATTTTTTGAGACGTTTTACATTGGCCGCAAGTTCGGCTGCGGTTTTCATGTCAGTGACACGCACGGTGGCACCGAGTTGCACGGCGAAGAGTGCCGCGGCGATACCGCTACCTTGGGGAAATTGTCCGAGTCCGAGGATCAGGACTTTTTTGTCGGCCCACTCTTTGCGCATAGCAATTAGGCATTGCGCGACATGTCGTAACGCAAGTCTTCGAGACGGCGCAGATGACCGCGAGCTTGGTCGCCTTTGGCGCGCAAGGGACCCGTCATGTCGATGGAAGTTAGGAAGTCGACCAGCTGTTCTGCGGTGACGGCAATTCTTTCAACGCGCGGTACATCACGAGCGGTGGCCGAGCGGATGGCGAGGCGGACGAGTTCACCCACGGCGTCAGATAAACCACCGAGCATGGTGCTGGGGTCTTCGATCAAATCTTCTTGCCAATCGATGGTTGTTTTTTCTGCAGCGAGCTGGATGAACACCAGAGCCTCGGCATATTCTTCGAGAGCGGCGCGCCAAATACCTTCTGACAATAAACGTGGTTCGGTTTTGGTGAGCTTTTTTCCTTGCAATAATAAAGCGCGCGCCGAAGCTAATTGCGTGGCCGCCGAAGCAGACTCTTCGCGTTGCGCAGCGAAGATGGCTTGCTTGGCATTGCGTTGAGCTTCTGCACTCAAGCGCTGCAAGCTGCGGCGAGCGGTCTCAATTTTTTCGTAGCGCGTTTTCAACAAGAGCAACGGTTTCTTTGGGATCATAAGAGAGATTTGTAGGCGGACTCCATGCGCACCACCACCGAGTCCCAAGAATAAAGGCGCTTGATCACTTCGCGGGCGCGTTCGCCGCGTTGGGTGACGAGGGTCTCATCATCGGCCAGCCATTGCAAGGTGCGGGTCAAAGCTGGCACATCGCCGACGGGATAAGAAATGCCGCTATGGTCGATCAGTTCGAGATTTTCTGGAATATCGCTCATGATGACCACCTTGGCATAGGACATGCCCTCGAGAATGGCCACCGACAACCCTTCGCTGCGCGAAGCATGCACCATGGCATAGGCATTGGCGATCAGTTGTTTGAGCTCGGTGCCAAAGCGACGACCGACAAAAATG
>JAYVTL010000154.1:0-6917 GCA_043788845.1 Candidatus Uhrbacteria bacterium | reverse complement strand
CACCATGTCCACGGTATCGACAATTTTGCCTTCAAAAGCTTGTTCTGGAATACGCAGTGGATGGTTCAATAACTCAACCTTAAGCTCATAGGTTTTCATTTTAGGAGGTTCACCCGTTGGTATGTTGGTTAAAGTCGATGGTGCGTGATACCCGGCGAGGCGCTGCGATACGCGTTGGCTCAATCCTTCTAGCGCTCGATCAAATGAGATCGCTGAAGTTTGTGGTTGATCGGAGGATGTTGTTTTCATTTCTGCCCTTGCTGCCTCGAGCGCATCCAAAAATATTTTTTTCTGTTCAACCTGATCACCAAAGTATCGTGCTTCGGAAGAAAATCCTACGCAAATTGTTGTTGAAAGTTTCTCGATGACCGTCTGTCGGGCATGGGCCATCAATTGTTCGTCGTTCAGATTCGTAAGCTTGGTCCGCTCTTGCCAATACTTAACAGTTACAGGATTTTTTGGGTCGAGGAGTTCTTGCATTGAATGAAAACTGGGGTTGGTTTGGACTTCATCGCCGGCGCTATGTTCTTCGATGAATTTTTCTACTTTCTGTTCATCGACTTCGCGTGTTTGACGAGGGTCGTAGGCATCTTCGGATAGCTCATTTGCGGCAAGCAATTTCTTAAAGACGGGCGTAACAAATCCTGATATACTTGACCCATTATAGCCAGACGCTCTTTCCTCTGCGTAGGCCCATGGATCGGCTAATGTGCGCGAAGCGGTTTGAGGTGCTGGAGGATTGTTCGCTTCAATGATCGTGCGGTTCACCTTGAATACATATGCCCGGGCTAAGGCCGACTCGGTGCGCATAGCGCGCAATGCACCCGAGATGGAGGCGCGCACGTCCAAGTGTTTTTTGAGTTCGATGCCGATGAGTTCGGCATCCTTGAGGGTGGCCGTGGGATCGTGCTCAAGACGCTGGATGATATGATCCCAATGTTCGAGGGTGACGGCATCTTCCAATTCTTTTTTCAATTCACGGCGGATGAGGTTTTCTGCTTCAACCAAGACATCAGCAGGCAATGGTTCAGGTTCTTTTTGTGACGAGAAAAATGGTCGGTCAGAACGTTGGTAGATGCGCCAGAGTTCTTTGATCCGGTTTTCTGTTACCGGATGAGTCTGACTGGCATAATGCGAGATCAATTCTTTACCGATGTTCTGTTGCAAGAGTTTCATCATGTCGATGCCCTCGAGCGGGTTGTAGCCGGCACGGTCCATCATCTCGAGCGACATGGCATCGGCGTCGTATTCGTAGCGCTGGAGCTGTTCTTTGTCTTGCGGTGGCTGATCCATGTCATAGCCTGGCTGTCTCAAGTGTTGCAGCTCATGACCAATGACAAAAGCAAGATGGGCTCGAGTTAATTCCTTTCCATTTTTCTCCAACATCTTTTGTGCTTCGGAGATCAAGCCTGCATTGATGAAAACGCGGAGTGGCACCACATTCCCCTGCTCCATGCCGCCTTCTTTGGAGACCGAGAGTACAAAGGCATTGAATTGCGCATTGCGAGAAATTTCTGTGATGATGGGGCGGGTAAAACCAAATTCGCGGGCGATATTTTTGACGATGGCGTCAGCTTCTTCAAACAGGCGTGAGTCTTGTTTTTCGTGGGTGGTCATCAATTCTTCAGAGGCATTGATGGATTCGGTTTGGAGTTGTTCGCGTTGGGTGCGGAGTGATTGCTGCAGCTGTTTTCGAGAGTCCATGAACTCTTTGACCCGTGGTGTGATTTCGCCCAACAAGATACGTTCGTCTTCGAGTTCGTATTGCAGGGCGTTCCAGGTTTCTGGAGTGAGTTTGGTGGCGACGGCGGTTGGGAGTTCAAAACTGGCGGGCGCGCGATCTTCTTCTTCCCATTCGGCGCGACGAGTGCGCAAGGCGGTGAAGACGAGCTTGGCGATTTTTCCGAGCTCTGTGTTTTTTTGGGCGATGCGGCAGAGCGATTGGACGGTATTGCGGTCGGTGGGTAGGGCAAATTCGTGGCGCTCGCGATGTTCCGGTGTGACCGGTGTAAATGGGTTGGTGTATTGTTTAGATTCGTTCATACAAATAGCACCATTGTTTGGGAGGAAGTATAGCAAAAACTGCGACCTTGAGAAAGCCAGTTATTGAAAAACCCCGATCCAAGCTGCGGACGAGTTCTGTGCTAGCCGACGCGGGCGAAAATCCTCCGCTGGAGTCGGGCATGGACGCACCGGTTGTGCACGCGGGCTTCCCCAAGGGGGACGCGAACTTTCCCCATCCGTCGGAATGCTGGCAACCATCGCAAAAAGCGGCGGAGTGTTCGCCACTCGTCGCCGCTTTTCGTCGTTGGTGCGACGGCCGGGGATCGAACCCGGGACCTTGGGCTTAAGAGGCCCCTGCTCTACCAGCTGAGCTACCGTCGCAAGCTGTATTTGTGGGCGGACGATATCGAATTTGGAGGGTGACGTCAAGGCGAGTGGGCGAGATTCGCTGGCTTGCCCGGCTGCTGGAACTCGGCTACCATCGCACCACGATAGGCACTCGTAGCTCAGCTGGATAGAGCGCTCCCCTCCGAAGGGAGAGGTCACTGGTTCGACTCCAGTCGAGTGCACCATGTAAAAACCCTCGACGCTCGTCGAGGGTTTTTCATCGCAGCAGGCTGCGAGTTACATTTTTTTGTCCGTGCCGTGGTCCTTGAGGCAGCATTTGCCGAGGCCGAGCATCATGAGGGCGGCGAGGCCGACCAAGACGTAGACGACGCGTTCGACCATGGGCCATGAGCCGACGAGTTGGTTGACGAGGTTCCAGTTGAACGCGCCGACCAAACCCCAGTTAAGCGCACCAATGAAGACGAGAACGGCTGCGATTTTGTGGCCGACGCACATGCTGCCGGCACAGGTTTTACCTGACATCATACGATGTGGAAAAAACTATGATTGAGTGAGTTATAGCTACAGGATAGTCCTGAACGGGGAATGCAACAAGTTAAAAAGCGAGAAATACAAATGGTGTCACCCGCGCTCACTGTTATGCTCACTAACCATTCCCTGAGCGGAGCAGCAGCGGAGTCGAAGGGTGGAGTGGAGCGGATGGGCGGTCGGTCGGAGTCCTTCGACAGGCTCAGGAAGTTGTTGATATTTATGTTATTGCGAGGTTGTATATTGTTTGTCATTGCGAGGCAGGAAGCAATGGCGGAAGTGCTAGCTGCGGAAGAAATCCTTGATGAAGGCTAGCCGGTATACAATGGTATTAAATGGTAAATCCCAGGTGCCGACGAAATTTTGGCAGTCGGCGTTCCAGGATTTTTTGAAGCGGGTGATGCCTTCCCATTGGGGTTTGTAGTAGAACATGGCTTTGGATTGCGGATTGGCGCCACCAAAGTCGTAGCAACGTTGGCCATGGGATTTGGCGTCGGTGATGGCGGTCCATTGGAGGAGGAAGGGTGACATGACTTGGCGATTGTTGGATGACGAAGCGCCGTAGAGATAGGTAACGGTGTCGCCATAGGTGATCTCGAGATTGGCGGAGATGATTTTATCCTGGAACTCGGCGAGACGGATACGAGCCATCCCCTCCTGTTTGAGACAGCGATAGGTGGCTTCGAGATAGGCGCGTGAATGTTGGATGAAGCCGTCGCGGCGGGCGGTTTCTTGCATCAGGTCGAGGAAGGTGGCGAGGTCAGCATCCGAGTTGGCAAAGCGGGTGGTGACGCCGTGTTTGGTGGCAACGCGAATATTGTAGCGGGTTTTTTCGTGGAGATTTTTTTGGAGGTCGGCTTCGCTGGGGGTGAGATCGAGGATGGCTGAAGTGGCCGGATTCATGGCATGCGCGCGGCGAAATGAGAGAGGAAGCAAGCCTTCGGGTTGGGATAATTTTGCGAGAGGTTCAAAGCGCCAAAAGAGCGTGCGGCGTTTGAGTTGGGGTTGCTTGAGCAAGTTCTCGCAAAGAGTATGCATGACTTGGCGCTGATCGCCGATGGGAATGGTGGAGGAAAAAATGGGACCGCGGGCGGCGAACCAGTAGCCCAGGCCAAATTTGCGGACGCGGTATTCGAGTTGAATGGTGACGAGCCAGGCGCCGGCGCCGTCGGTGAGGGCGTAGCGATGAACGGGAGAACCTTGTGAGCTGCGAAAATCGCCCCAGGCCCAGCTTTGGGTGAATTGGGCATAGGGTTGGACAGAGACGAAGGTGTCCCAGGCGGTGCGGTCGGTGATCTCGAGCAGGGTCATGAGAGATATTTTAGGGTTTCGCGAACGCGGGCGGCGACATCCACAATGTCAGGTGAAATGCGTTTGACGGCGTCGCGAGAACTTTGCGCGGTGTAGCCGAGTGAGACCAGGGCTTCGATAACTTCGCCGTCGCCGGGGGTGAGACTTTCTTCTTCGACGAGTTGGCCCTTGAGTTCAAGGATAATTTTTTGCGCGGTTTTTTTGCCCACGCCCGGCACCGAGGTTAAGAGCGCAAGATCGCCTTGCAGGATGGCGCGACGCACGGCATCGGCGGCGCCGACGGAGAGGATGGTGAGGGCGACTTTGGGACCGACGCCCGAGATCGCGAGCAAGCGTTCGAAGAGTTCGAGGTCGGGGTGAGCGAGGAAGCCAAACAGGTCGTGGGAGTCTTCGCGCACATGATCGTGGATGTAGACGAAGTGGTCTTCGCTGGCTTTGACCAGGCTAAGGGTGGTATTGGCGGCACGCACGACATAGCCGATACCATTGACTTCGAGCAAAAAGGCAGCGGCATGAACTTCGAGTACGCGACCGCGGAGAGAACCGATCATATGAGCTGTACTCTACACCGGAAGGTGGGTGGGATGGAAATGCTGGGGGAAATTCTAATAAAAAACCCGCACCGATGAAATGGTGCGGGGTTGGGGTTTAGAGGCCGAGGAGAGTTTGGGCCTCGGGAGTGAGGTCGGTGGGGGCGGTGGACTCGAACTGCAGGTACTTTTGCAGCTGGGTCTTGGCCTCGTCCGACTTTTTGTGCTTGAGCGCGCATTCCCCCATGACCAAGTAGAGCTTGGGCACGTTGGGGTAGCTCCGGGTGAGCAGGTCCATGCTGCTGGCCGCGCGCTGGCAATTGCCGGCGCGATATTGGAACAGGGCGCGTTCGAAGACGCGGCCGTCGCGCTGGATGGTCGCCGTGGCTCCATCGGAACGCGGCGGGGGTTGGGGCTTGAGTCTGGGCGCGGCGGCAGGTGCCACGGCAGCCGAGGCTGAAGCGATGGGCGTGACCGTCGGCTCGATCGAGGCGACGGGTGCTGGAGCACTGGTCGCCGTGGTAACCATGGCCGAGGGCTGGGGTGCCAGCTCGGGGTTGGTGGTGGGCCCAGGCTTGGTGGGGGCGAGGTAGAACCAGATACCGATCGTCCCCGTGACGACGGCGAGCACAGCGATGCCGATGAAGACCAACGGATTGGGCTTGGTCGGCAGGGTAAAGTCGACGGGTTGGTCGAGCTCGACGGGCGGGCTGGGAGCGGGCGGCGGCGCGACCGGTTCGATAGGCTCCGGCTCTTGAAGAAACAGGAGTTCGATATTGGGCACACTCGGCGCACGCAGCGCACTTTGCGCCACCGTGGTGGCATGCTCATTCACGCCCGCATACGAAGGCCGGGTGCTGGGAGGCGCGATCGACACATGTGGTCGATCGATGCGCGGGATGTAGTGAATGGTGGGCTCGATACGTTCGGCGATGAGCGCGATGCGACGCTTGAACTCTTTGGTAGTGGGCCGTTCCCAAGGATTTTTCTTGAGACAAGCTTTGATCAAAGAGGTGAGCTCTTCATCGGGCTGGGTGATATTTTCCTCGATGCGCCGAGGTAGCGAGTCGTCGGATTCTATCAACTGCATCACGGCGTACGTGCTGGCGGACTCCGGAATATCGTAGATGCTCATGCCGGTCATCAGTTCGAACAGCACGGTGGCTGCCGAGTAGATGTCGGTCCAGGCGCCGACGCCAACCGGCTTGTCGAAGCCTTTGCGTTCGCGCGGCTTGATTTGCTCGGGGGCCATATTGGCGGGCGTGCCCAGGATGTCACCTTCGATCGTCAGCTTGCCGTTGACGCCGACCAAGGGGTCGACGATCTTGGCGATGCCAAAGTCGAGCAGGTAGATCTTACACGAACCATCGGACGCATAGGTGAAGAGAATGTTCTCGGGCTTGAGGTCACGATGGATGATGTTTTGCTCGTGCATCACATCCAGCGCGTCGGCCAGCTGGGTGGCGACTTGGATGATGATGGACATGGGCACGATGGAATGTCGCGCCTTGCCGGTTTCAGGGTCGCCCTGTTTTTTCAAATCGAAGTTGGTGAAGTAGGCATCGCGTAGCTTGGACAGCTCGCGAGCACCTTCGATGTAAGCCATGACCAAGAATGGAACGTCGGTGCGCTCATCGCGACCGGCGTTGATCAAGCGCACGATATTGGGATGCTTGAGCTGCTTGGTGATCATGCCCTCGAGTTCGTAGCGCTGAATCAGCACCGACGAGGTCAGGTTTTTTGCGATAGCAAACTTGAGGACGACCTTGCGCAGCGGCTTCCCCGTGGGGCTGATTTCTTCGGCGAGATAGACTTGGCCCATCCCGCCTTCACCCAAAAGGGTGAGCAACTCATAGGTATGGACGACTTTTTTGCCGTCGTAAACGAGTGAGCTGCGGACGGTGTACGGCAGAGGAATCTTGCTGTTGGCCATGGGAACACTCCCTACGCAGGTGGTGCGTGGTAAAGTTGTTGAGTTTTCAAGGGTCTTTTCTCGCTTAACTCAGCCAAAGGTTGGCGCGGCGAGAATGAATTACCATAAAGGAAAAAGTGGGTTTTGTCAAGGAATGAAGGGGAAGGGTTTTTGGGGGTTGATGGTGGTACATAATGGCGACGACGCTTCAAAATATAGATTTTCGCGTGGGGCCTGCCGTCGATCGCATTTTTTAAAGAACTTTTCTTGGGGAAAAGATTTTT
>JAYVTL010000153.1:0-4598 GCA_043788845.1 Candidatus Uhrbacteria bacterium | reverse complement strand
GCCTGCCGGGTCTGATCGTCGACGTCTTTAACAACGTCGTCGTCTTCCAACTCCACACCCTCGGCATGGATCAATTTCGCGAACTCATTGTCGCGGCCTTGCAATCCGTTCTGGCTCCCGTCGCCATCTTCGAACGTTCTGACGTTGACGTCCGCCGCCTAGAAGGCTTGTCAGAAATGCCTGTCGGTCTGCGCACCGGGACGCTGCCAGAGCCCGTCATCTTTGAAGAAGCCGGCCTCAAATTTATCGCCGATGTCACCCGCGGACAAAAAACCGGTTTCTTTCTTGACCAACGCGAAGCCCGTTTAACCGTCGGTCAACTCGCCAAAGGCAAACGCGTTTTGAATCTCTTCAGTTATTCTAGTGCCTTTGGAATTCATGCCGCGGTTGGTGGTGCAGATTTTGTCATGAGTGTCGATTCATCCGGTGCGGCTCTCGAACTCGCGCAAAAACAATTTGCACTCAACGGTTTTGATCCCGAAGACGAAAACAAAGTGCAATTTCTCGACGCCGATATTTTTGATCTGCTGCGCGATCCAGTTATGCCGGGTTCGCCATACGACATAATCATCTGCGATCCACCCGCCCTGGCAAAAACTTCTGCCCAAGTCGAAAACGCTCTCAAAACGTATACCTCACTCAATACCGAATGCTTCAAGCGTCTCGAGGTCGGTGGCATCCTCGTTTCTTCTTCGTGTTCCGGCCGCGTCACCCCCGAAGATTTTCGTTCCATGCTGCGCATTGCCGCTGGTCGCGCCGGTCGCGATGTCCGCCTGCTCGATTGGATCACTCAACCCATCGACCACAGTGAACGTCTCGCGTTCCCCGAAGGTCGCTATTTGAAAACCGCTATCGTCGAAGTTCGTGCTGTCTATGCGTCATCTGCTCGCTCGTGAACAGGAGTTCACTTTTTTAGGAGCGAAGCTTGGCTATCGCGTCCTGGGTTCTGGTCCGCCGCTTCTGCTCATGCATGGTTCTTTCGTGGCCCGACCATGGAGCAACTTTGACCAACGACTCGCTGAACATTTCACAGTCTATGCACTCGACCTGCCCGGCTTCGGCAGCTCCGACATTGTCGCTGATCGCGTGCACAACATCAGCTTATTCGCAGAAGCCATCGGCGCTTTCACCAAGTCTTTACACATTTCAGCCGCGCCCATTCTCGCACATTCATACGGTGGAATCATGGTGCTCAAAGCCGCCGTTGAAAAAAAAGTAACCGGTCCACTCATCTTGCTCGGCTTGCCAGGCCGCTCGACCGGCAATATCGCGCGCTTCAGCTCTTGGGTGCCGCGCTTTCTTCGCCGTCGTATTTTACGTTCTCGCATTGGCCGCACAGTTTTCATTCTCGGCGGCCTACGTCAAACCACCTATACCAAAGGCGAAAATCCACATCTTGACGACGTGCCATTGCTGTTAAAGTTTTCCTACAACGATGAACGCGCCATGGCCGACCCGCGCTATTATCACGACGTGCAGAGCGAAGTTCGTCGTCTCTTGCGCCGTGTCAAAAATCCCATCCACCTGCTCTACGGTGCCGATGATCCACTAAAAGGTTCGCTCGACGATGTCTTACCAAAATATCAAATCATTCCCGGTGCTCGTCATACGCCGTACCAGCACGCACAGCAAGCCACCCTCGATGCGGTCACAGCTATTCTCGAGCAATACACCGTATGAAAAAACTCGCGCTCACTGGATTCATCCTGGCGGCGCTGATTTTTTTTGCTTGGTGTCTTTTCCCAATCTGGCAGGCCGCGGCACCCATTGCCTCCACCAAAATCCTCGCGCGCGACGGCAGCTTGCTCTACGAGATTCCCAATCCGCAAAGTGGTTTGAGCACACCCGTTCAACTTTCGACGCTCCCGCCGTTTTTTACGCAAGCCGTGCTCGCTAGTGAAGACGCACGTTTTTATGATCATCATGGTGTGGACCTGCGCGCTATTGCTCGCGTTATTGTTGATCACCTACATCAGCGTCCGCAGAGTGGGGGAGCCAGCACCATCGAGCAACAGCTCGTAAAAAATCTCGCCTATCCATCAGCTCCACGCTCGGTCCTACAAAAAGTGCGAGAAGCCGTCGGCGCCATGGCATGGTCGATGACGCATGCAAAAACGCAAACCTTGGAAGATTATGTGAACACCGTTTCCTTTGGCAATCAAACCATCGGCATTGAAGCGGCGGCGCGTTTGTATTTCAAAAAAAGTGCACATGATTTGAGTTTGTCAGAAAGCGCCTTGCTCGTCGGTCTATTGCCCGCTCCCTCGGCCTATGATCCGATCAAGCACCCCGCTGCCGCACATACGCGACAAGTCCATGTGCTTGAGCGTATGTTTTTTCTCAAAGAAATTTCTTCCGATGAATTGTCGGCCGCCACCAAGTCCGATATCCCAGTCTTCACACCCAAGCATCCCATTCGCGCGCCGCATTTTGTGTTTCATGTCATCGACGAACTCTCGCAAAAATATCCCAAGCTGCGCGACGGCGACTTCATCATCCGTACCACCTTAGATCCCGAACTCCAAACCATGGCTGAAGAATCCATGTTTCGCCGCTTGTTCAAGGTGCGCGAACAGCATGTCACTGATGCAGCTGTGCTTGCCCTCGATACCTTGCACGGTGACATTCTTGCCTATGTCGGCAGCGCAGAATATTTTGATGAGAGCATCCAGGGTCAAGTCGATATGGTTACGGCCTTACGTCAGCCCGGTTCGGCCTTGAAACCGTTTCTTTATTTCTCGGCCTTTCAGCAGGGGAGTGCTCCTTCGAGTATTTTGGGCGACGTGCCCGCGCGCTATCAAACAACCGCCGGCACCGCCTACGAGCCGCGTAATTACGGCTTGCGTTTTCATGGTCCCGTCTCCATCCGTGACGCGCTTGGCTCTTCGCTCAATGTCCCCGCGGTGGCCATGCTCAATCAGCTCGGCGTCCCGTCTTTCATGAAGACACTCGACAAGTTTGGTTTGCATTTCCCCGAAACTCCCGAGCATTATGGCTTGAGCCTCGTCCTTGGTGGTGCCGAAGTTTCTTTGCTTGATGCGACCCGCGGCTATGCGCAACTCGCCCGCGGCGCCCAAAGCGTCACCCCAAATTTCATCCAAGACATCCGTCACGCCGACGGTCGACTGATCGCTACCGCGCCCGCTGCTCCCTCTCGTCCGCTCTTCGACGACGACCTCCGTGCGCGCCAAGCCGCCTTTCTCGTCACCGATATTCTCGCAGATCGTTCGGCGCGTGCTATGGCGTTTGGTGAAATAAATTTGATGGATATCGGCAAACGCGCCGCCGTAAAAACCGGCACCACCAAAGACTTTCACGATAATTGGGCCTTTGGATATTTCCCCGACTTCGCACTCGGTGTCTGGGTCGGTAATGCCGATGGGTCGCTCATGAATGGCGTTTCTGGTCTCACGGGCGCGGTTCCCATCTGGCATGACGTTATGAGTTATCGTGCGCAGCATACGGCACTCGCCACTTGGCCCACCGTGGAGGGCATTACCACCCGCGACATTTGCGTCACCTCGGGACTGCTTGCCAATGGAATTTGTCCCAAGCTTCGTCAAGAAAGATTTATCCAAGGTACCGAACCGACGCAACCAGACTCGTGGTATATCAAGTGCAACGGCTCGGTCATCCTACAAGCACCATCACAATTTGCCCCCTGGATTTCAGAATCACTCGCCACCAAAGCCATTAGTGCCAATTGTGTTACTCCCGCGGTCGGTGAGCGCACCATCGCGTCACCACTCGATGGAGAAGTTTTTGAGCACGATGCCTTGATCGCCGATTCTCACCAGAGTTTGCCCTTTGTCGCCTCTGGCCCCGGTCCCACCGACTGGCGGCTTGATGGACAAGCCATCCACTCGGCCAGCTCAATCTTCCTGTGGCCATTACAAGCTGGCGACCACCGGTTGGAATTGGTTGGCAGCTCTCGCCAAGTTCATTTTTTTGTGAAATAATCAGGCAAAATACAACCTATGGCCAACACTTTTCTTGCTGCCCTAAAATCTGGTTTCCAGACCTGGGTCGTGGCTCCTGCTGGACGGATGAAAGAAGCATTGCTCACGCATAAGAAAGGGGTAGCCATTGGCTTTGCCGCCCTATTCATCGTCGCCGGGATGGCCTATGGCTTATTGCCAGCACCCTCCGCGCACGGCGCCCTCAAAGGCCATACCGTCGAAATCGTGCGCAATGCCCAATTTCGCGTGGTCTTTGACCAGTACATGAACAAGGGGAGCGTCGAACGCGCCTTCAAAATCACCCCACCTATTGCCGGTAAATTTAGCTGGGAGGGGAATACTCTGGTCTATACGCCCAACAATGTCCTCGACAAAGGCACGACCTACGAAGTCGAAATCTCCACCGCCGCCACCGACCTCGTCGGCAAACATTTGATTGAAGCCTTCAAACAAACCTTCACCGTCCGCGACTTCCCAGAAGTCGTGGTCGTTGCCCCAACCGACGGCACCACGGTCCGTCAGGGCCAAACCTTAACCGTCTTGTTTGATCACCCGATCCGCAGCTTGACCGGTTCCTTAGTCGTGCCCAAAGAATTGCTCACCTTGAACCCAGCCGTTCCCGGCAAAT
The DNA here is from genome assembly GCA_043788845.1 of Candidatus Uhrbacteria bacterium. Lineage (GTDB taxonomy): Bacteria > Patescibacteriota > Patescibacteriia > 2-12-FULL-60-25 > 2-12-FULL-60-25 > JADZEJ01. The sequence continues at coordinate 11 of JAYVTL010000153.1, read as the reverse complement.
TAAATTGGCTC
>JAYVTL010000152.1:0-1522 GCA_043788845.1 Candidatus Uhrbacteria bacterium | reverse complement strand
GAAAAATACATGACCAACTCATCATCAACATCAGTTGCCATCGCGCAACTATTACGCGCGCAAGATGCACGCGTGCGTGAAGCCGCCATACGCATCGCGCAGGTCATCCACTCGGTGCCGCCCAACCCCGCCTACCTTCCCGTCACCCCGCGCGCCCTCATCGTCGGCGGTTTTGTGCGAGACACCTTGCTCGGTTTTTCTTCCAAGGACGTTGACCTCGAAATCTACGGCCTTTCCCCCCAGCAATTAGCAGAACTCGTCGCCCATCTCTTCCCCACCGGCAGCGTTAATGCCGTGGGCAAGTCTTTCGGCGTTTTAAAAGTGCATGTCGGAGAAGATCTAGAGTTTGATCTCGCGATTCCACGTCGCGAATCAAAAATAGGCCGCGGCCACACCGGCTTCGCCATCGATAGCGACCCCAGCCTCTCGGTCGAACACGCCGCCCGCCGCCGCGACTTCACTCTCAACGCCCTCGCCATCGATCCGCTCACCAACGAACTCATCGACCCCACCGGCGGTCTCGCTGATCTTCAAGCAAAAATTTTGCGTGTTGTCGACGCCACCACCTTTCAAGACGACCCGCTGCGCGTCTACCGCGCTGTGCAACTCGTCGCGCGCTTTGGTTTTGCCATCGATGAACAAACTCTCGAGTTGCTGCATCGCATGGTCGAGAGCGGCGATCTTGATCAGCTCCCCAGCGAACGCCTCGCCGAAGAATGGAAAAAACTCCTGCTTAAATCTCCACAACCCTCACGCGGTTTTATTTTACTGCGCGAGCTCGGCATCATCGAACAGTATTTTCCAGAACTGCACGCCCTCATCAGTCACCCTCACTCTGCCAAAGACAGCTGGCAGCACACGCTTCAAATACTTGATCAAGCCGCGCACCTCATTCATGAACCCACTCGTTCCTTTTCGAGCGCAGAAAAACTGCAAATCATGTATGGCTCGCTTTGCTACAGCCTTGGCCCAGCTTCGACCGACCAATCAATCATCAAATCTTTCTGCGCGCGCCTTGGTCTCTCTCAATCACTCACCACCGCCGTCATCACCATCGCCAAAAATTATTTGTTGCCCGAACAACTCTTTCAGCAATATCATTCTCGCCAATCAGCCACCGCTGAATATCTCAACGCTGTGCGCAAATTCGTGAAACAGCTTCATCCACTCAACTGGCGCGTGCTCCTGGCCGTGACTGAAGCCGCTACCAATGCTTCTCGTGCCAGTCACGACTTTGCTCAAACGGTCACGGCTCACCAGCTCGACCTCAACCCAACCCAGACCTTGCTGCAAGGTCGCGACCTCGCCCAACTCGGCGTCACCGCCGGCCCCGACATGGGAAAAATCATCCAAGCCATCGAAACCCTCCGCGACGCCGGTACCATCACCACCAAACAGCAGGCTTTGCAAGCTGCGCGTCGGCTGCTAGCCTAACCACCTATGCCCGTTTCACCCCCACCCTCCGCCAAACTCCTCGTCCACGGTACCATCATGGATTTTTATGCCTGGCAGCAACCGCTTT
>JAYVTL010000151.1:0-2192 GCA_043788845.1 Candidatus Uhrbacteria bacterium | reverse complement strand
AGGTGCGGATCGGCTTGCTCGTTCATGATGACATCGTAGTAGCAGTTGGTTGTGGCGATATGGCCGAGTGGCTTGGGGTCGGTCACCATTTCTGACATCAGCGCGAGGATGAAGGTGGCGCGGGGATCGTTTTTGCCAGGCTCGGACTCGGGATTGATGCCGAGGGAACGGAGGAATTCGTCGAGCTTGGCGGCGATCGGTTCGTATTCGGAATAGGTGAGCGTATTTTTCACTGGCGACCTCGTGGGTGAAAGGGGCGGGAGTGATGGGACTTTTGCATGGGTTGCGGAGGGCGTCAACCTGTCGTTTCAATGTTTCTTTGCCACAATTTTCTCCACCACGCTGGTCATGGGTGAGCCGTCGGGTTTGAATTTTCCGATGAGGGGGCCGCAGGAGGAGGTGTGTTCGAGGATTTCCCAATCGCTGTAAAAATCTTTGAGCCAGCCGTCTTTGGGATAGAAGCAATGTGAGTTTGGGTCTTCTGCGAGGTCGAGGCTTTGGCGATCGCCGGAGGTGGTGAAGACGTGGATGACATTGGCGCCGCCGGTTTTGGTGTGGACTTTAAGTTCTTGTAGAATGCGGATGGAGTCTGATTCGCTCAAGAATTGAAATAATAAAACAACCACGATGGCTTGGTATTCGCCTTCAATCTGGTAGCTGGCGGCGTCGGCGACTTGGGTTTCGATTGAGAGATTGCGTTCTTTTGCAAAGCGTTGGAGCTTGGCAATCCCCGCTTCCGAGAGATCGACGGCTGTGACTTCGAAGCCTTTTTCTGCGAGATACAAAGCATTGCGGCCGTCGCCGGAACCGAGATCCAAGGCGGGGCCGGGTGGAATTGCTTCGGCGAGCTGTTCGACGGTTTTGACGGGTTCGCCGAATGAAGACTTTTCGGTCTTCGTATAAAACTGGGTGAGACCTTCGGCGGTGAATTTCATAGTGGAGATGGTAGCAAATAAAAATCCCTCGAGGAAACGTCGCGCGCGGCCACATAAAAACGACGGGGATGCCGTCGTTTTTGAGGTAGGTTTGGTTTATCGATCCCTGCCATGACCCTTCGCATACTTTTCTTTCACGAGCGGCCAAAGCAGAATCGTCGAATTGAATCCGGCTAGCGTTGTACACAGAGCAGCGAATAAAAGAATATAAAAGATGGGCATGCGCAAACCATTATACATCGAATATTTAAGAACAAGACTGACGACTGCCATTACAATTGTAAGCATTAGCTGTGAAACGAAATGAAGCAAGGGGTGTTTACCAAAAAGTTGACGTTGTATGTCGCCTCTTGCATTCATCACCACCTTACGACGAGCCGCTCCTGTGAGACCCGCGGCTTCGATACGAGCACGATTGTATCGTTTTATTATTTTAAAAATGACTACGATGAGGATAATGAACGCTCCAACCTGCAACAGAAGATTGAGAATTCCTACTGTAGTCCCCAAAATTTGGAAATTGGCATCATTCATATTTATTTCGAAAGAATACAACGGAAAAGGCATAATTGCTAGCTCCAAGTTTCATCAGCGCATACAAAAATCCCTTGAGGAAACGAGGGATTTTTACCCAGGGTCAGATTGTTAATGTATCAAAGCTTGCCAGCAATCGCGGTCATGAAGGCTTTCACCTGCGCGGCCGTGTACGCGTTTTTGGAATAGATTGTGACATAGGCAAGCGTGCCGTTCTTCATCATCTCAACGGTTGTGTTGCCGGAGTCAGGGCCTTGAAAGACGCCTTTGTCTCCGATGCCGAGTTGGACTGCGGCTTTGAACAGGCTTTCATCTTGATAATACATCTTGCCATCGGCCGTGAGCTGGACGCTCATCATCATGGTCATTTTTCCGTCAGCGGATTTGAACGCGCAGGCAGAACCGCCGGTGCCTGATGACTTTGCGATGCCAGTTGAAACATCAAAGCCAAGAGTTTGTTTGATGAGATCGGTGGTGACTAGGGCGCATGCATCTGGTCCGGTCTTGGCGACGGGGGCTGGAGCAGACGGAGCGACGGCCGATGGTGCGGTTTCAGTTGTGTTGACCGAGGGAGTAATGGCGGTCGAGCTGGTGGAGCCGCAGCCGGCACCAAATAAACTTACGGTGCTGAGGGCGCAGATGGAAACAAGAAAGTATTTTTTCATATCAGGGGGATGATAGAGCATTGCTGGGGAAAAAGGAACGATGTTCATCGTTCATAAA
>JAYVTL010000150.1:0-1507 GCA_043788845.1 Candidatus Uhrbacteria bacterium | reverse complement strand
GGCATAGAGAGCGCGGCGATTATAGCCGAGGCCGGCCCAAGCGTGGATGAGGTCATTGGTTTTTGCATTGGCGAGCGCTTTCCATGAGGGGAAGCGTTTGAGCCAGGCTTGGTATTTGGGAATGACGCGGTCAACTTGGGTTTGTTGGAGCATTAATTCTGAGATGAAAATACGATAACCGTCGCGGGTGGTGCGCCAGGGTAAGGTGCGACCGTGTTGGCGATACCAGATCTGAAGTTTTTTGATAACCGCCGACATTTTATTGGGCGAAATTCAAAGTCGAAAGGATGTCCAAGAGTAAGGAATGTGTACCGACGGCGGCTGGTTCGCGGAGCCAGATGAGGTGGGTGGTGTCTCCCCCACTACGGACGCGCAGGATCAGGATATTGGCGGAGGAGGAAAAAGCCTGACCTTGTTCACCGATGAGCAGACGGCCGTGGACGGTAAAAGAAACCGGCGTCGAAGTGGCGAGGGTGGCTAATAATTCTTGTTCCAGGCGCGCGTCGTAGGGAGTGATGGACAGCCAGCGGGCGTCGGTGGCGGTGAGGGTGTTGCTGGCTTTGGCGTCGGTGACGATGGTGAGGCTTTGGGCGTCGGTGGTTTCTGTATGATTGCCGGCTGGGTATTTGATGGAGATGCTTAGGGGAACGTCGATGGCGTCTTTCCAACCCTTGAGGGCTTTACCGGTGGGAGCTGACAAGACTTGAGCGCGGGCTAATAAATCGCGTTCATTTTGCATGCTTTTGAGTTGAGCCTGCATTTTTTCAACTTCGCTGGTGGCTTGGGTTATCTTTTCATTGGCTTGGTCGACGGTTTTTTGTCCTTCGAGTTTTACTTGTTCGAGAGCTTGGCGCGCGGCTTCGGCGTCTTTGGCAAGGCGTTCGCGATCATCGTTGGCGAGCTTTAAATAGAGACCCATCCCCAGACCAACGGCTAAGGCACCCAACAAGATCGAAGCTAAAATCGGTAAGACGCGTTTCATATCGCCATCAGTGTAACGGACGGGTTAGTTTTTGTGGAGGAAGCAGGTATCGAGCCAGGTTGAGAGGCGGGCTTTGGAAGCGGGATCAAATTCCATTTGTAAAATGGCCAGCATGATGGCGGACTGGCGCAATTCACCGCGCAGGCAAAGGTCGACGAGTTCAGACCAGGTGACGGTGAAGCTTTCGATTTTTTCGCCGGCGTCATGATGCATGGGGAAACCATCGGTGAGGCCAGCGACGAGGTATATCCCCTCTTCAAAACGCGTCCAGCCTTTGAGGGCGTGCCGATGCCATTCGAGAATGTGGGTTGCCTGCAGGCCGACTTCTTCTTGCAATTCGCGCAAAACACCAGTTTGCATGTCTTCGCCGAGGTCAATGCGGCCGCCGGGGAAGTCGATAAAGGGGAGGTCTTTATGTGGTTGCCATTGGCGAGTCAGCAAAATCTTATTGCGCTCGAGAAATGGGATGGCGACGGCGGAGTCGGCACGGGTGACGCATTCGAAGGTGCCGGTGCTGCCATCGAA
>JAYVTL010000149.1:0-2579 GCA_043788845.1 Candidatus Uhrbacteria bacterium | reverse complement strand
TACGCGGTGTGAAAAGCGAAGGCATGATTTGTGCAGCTAATGAAGTTGGATTGTTTGAGGTCTTCCCCCACATGGAGCGTGAGATTTTGGATTTGGGTTGGGAATTGCCGCAACTCAAATTGAAACCAGGGACACCGTTAGCGGACGCTCTTGGTTTGTCGTCCGATGTGGTGATGGATATAGAGGTGACATCGAATCGAGTGGATGCGATGGGGATGGTTGGGATGGCGCGTGAAGCCGCAGCAATTTTAGATGTGGATTTTTTGTGGAGTGAAACCGCTTTGCCCAAGAAAGGTGCGGGGACTGGTCCAAAGGTGAAGATTTCTGCGAAGAAAGAGTGTGCACGTTTTATGGCGGTGACGATTGATGGTGTGTCGGTTCGTCCGTCGCCGTGGTGGTTGAAACGTCGTTTAGTGTCGGCTGGGATTCGACCAATTAATAATTTGGTTGATATTACCAATTATGTTTTGCTCGAATTGGCGCAGCCGATGCATGTCTATGATGCGACCAAGCTTAAAGGTGGGCTTGAGGTTCGTTTTGCTCGAATGGGGGAAAAAATTATTGCCCTGGATGGGAAGACGTATGAATTGCCGGATTCTGTCTTGGTGATTGCAGATGCCAAGGAACCTGTCGGGATTGCGGGCGTGATGGGAGGACAGGATACGGGTGTGACGGGGACGACGACCTCGATCATGCTTGAGTGTGCGACGTTTGATCCGGTCACTATTCGTCGTGGAGCGCGGGCGATTCATCTGCAGTCAGATGCCCAGAATCGTTTCGAGAAAGGTTTATCGAGCATGGCTCCGGAGTTGGCATTAGCGCGCGCGATTGAACTTATTGCGGAATTGGCTGGCGAGGTGTCGGTTGGTACGATTACTGATGTTGGACCGACGAAATACAAACCACTTTCGTTTTCGATTACGACGGAAGAAGTGAACCGACAGATCGGGGTAGCTTTGCCACAAAAAACCATGACCGATATTTTGAAGCGGCTTGGTTTTACGGTGAAGCTTGTTGGCAAGAAACTGACCGCGACCGTGCCATGGTGGCGTGATCATGATATTGAAGATGGTCGCGACGTGGTGGAAGAAATTGCCCGGGTGTATGGCTATGCCAATATTCCGGCGATTGTGCCGGTTGGTTTGGCCAATCGTGTGGTGTCTGATGAATTGGTGTGGGAAGCGCGGGTGCGTGAGTTTGCAAAAGGTGCGGGCTTGACCGAGACATATACCTATTCGTTTGTGTCGAAGGAGCTGCTCGCCAAAGCTGGTTATGATGCGACCGACATGTTGCATGTGCAGAATCCGTTGACGAGTGACTTTGAAGTGATGCGTACGACCTTATTGCCGTCGCTTATGCAGGTGGCGTCAGAGAACCGCGAACGGTTTGCGACTCAACGTTTATTCGAGGTGGCGAATGTGTATTATCCAGATGGAGCGGGTTGGAAGAATTTGCCGGATGAGCAATTAGAAGTCGGCGCCTTGTTCATGGGGATGGCTGAACCTTGGCGCGAGGCAAAAGGTTTTGTTGAGCAATTGTTTGCGGAGATGGGTATTATGGAAATTGGATGGAAACGTTTGGGGAATGATGCCTTTTGGCATCCGGGGCGGAGCGTACAAGCCTTTTCGAATGGAGTTTTGTTGGCGACGCTGGGTGAAGTCTCGCCAAAAATTGCCAAGTCATTTAAGTTGGAACGTATCGCGTTGGTTGATATTCCACTCGAAGAAGTGGTGAAGTTTGCGAAGATGCATAAAACCTACGAATTGATTTCGCCATTCCCTGCCGCTTTGCGTGACCTGGCCATCGTGGTTGATCATCATGTTGAATACGATGATGTTGCACGAGAAATTAGTCGGGCTGATGTGTTGGTGACCAAGGTGGAATGGTTTGATACCTATCGAGGAAAAAATTTGCCGGAAGAAAAGAAATCTCTGGCGATGCATTTAACTTTTTCGTCCGCAGAACGAACGCTTGAGAGTGGGGAAGTGGATACACTCATGGAAAGAATTCAGCTTGGTTTGAAAGAGAAGTTTAAGGCAGAATTGCGTGGTTGATTGGTTGGGCCCATTGACGAGAACAGAGGACGAGAGTATAGACAAGCTCTCGTCCTTTTATTTTGGAGGTGGGAGATGACTCAATCGTCGCGTCCGTCTCAACCTGCGCCGAGCTGGCGTGGGGGATTTCGTGCCAATTCAAATAGCTACTTCACCCAGAGGGGTGAGGTGGTGATGAAGCCGGATGGTGCACCGCTATTTTGGCGCATTAGTTCGTATGCCTTTATCCGCCATCGAAAACGTCCGCATGATGTGCTGATGATTCAGAGTTCGCTGGGCGTGGACGGCAGGTGGGAGTTCCCTGGCGGCGGAGCTAATGTGACCGAGTCGATATTTCATGGGCTTGAACGAGAGTGTATGGAAGAGATCGGGTGCCAAGTCAGATTGTTGCGGCCGATCCCGTCCTATATGGGAGAACAGAACTTCGTGACGAGCACGAATGAGTTTGTCCACTCACTCTTCCATATCTTCGAAGCAGAGTTGGTTGATGCCGATGCTGAACCGTTCGAGCGCAATGGTGACCTA
>JAYVTL010000148.1:0-4850 GCA_043788845.1 Candidatus Uhrbacteria bacterium | reverse complement strand
CAGCCGCAACCATCTCCTTGGCCTTGCCACAGGAATTGTCAACCGACTTGGGTGTGATTCCAAACGTGGACTCATATTTCATGCTCCGTGTTCCAGCATCTGGTGTGAATGGGACATATACCAACACACTTACCTTCACCGCAGTCGCGATTTAATTCGCCCTACGTAATAGGTTGCAGAATCCCTCCGAATTGTTCGGAGGGATTTTGTTTTTCGTACTTCTCGCAAAAATGTGATAAACTTTGGACATGCAAGAGACGCGTTCTCAAAGTTTGGTACTTTCGGTATTTGGTGTTTTGTTTTCTGTTATTGCGGTGGTAGCATTGGTGGCATTAATAGATTTGAAAACACGGGCAGATACGGCGATCGAAAGTGTTTCAGTCAGTAATGCTGGGCCAAGTATTGAAAGTGTTGTGGCGTCAGAATCAGCCAATGGTCCGGCAGTAAGTTTGTCGAGCGGTTTTACTCCAAATGAAGGCAATACTAAGGCGCTGTATGTGTATGGCGTCGCCAGTGATGCTAATGGCTGTACCGACATCGAGCGTGTTGATATTGTGGTTTATCGTTCGGGTCAGGGAGCGAATTGTGTCGCTGACAATAATGATTGTTATCGCACTTCCATTCCGGCGGTGTCATTAACCAATTGTTTGCCTGGTGCTACCACGACGGTTGATTTTTCTACCATGTTTAATGTCGAGAACTACGTTGATGCGACCGATGCTGGTCCGTATCAAGTGACTGATCAAGATTGGATTGTGGCGGCGACGGCGGTTGATGGCAGCCGCGCTGCCGCTTCGTTGGAGAGTCATTTTCAGGTGAATTCGGTGGCGGCCTTGGATGTGTCGCCAGCGGCCATTGTGTATGGTTCTTTAGGGTTAGGGGCTGATTCGAGTGAGCAACAGGTGCTATTTACGACAACGGGGAATCGCGCTGTTAATTCTTTTGTTCAAGCTAATCAAGACATGGTTTCAAACTTAGTAGGTTTTGCACATATTGCAGCGACTCAAGTTCATTTTTCTTTGACCAGTGGCTTTGATTGGGGAGTGGGTGATGCGGCGATTACTTCTTCAACGGCAACGATTATTCCTTTGAACTTAGAAGCACAAGCCGATGATGCCGGGCCAGCACCGGCGCTGGAAACGTATTTTAAATTGCGGGTGCCGACCACGGGTTTGAATGGAACGTATTCGAATACCTTGGTCTTTACGGCCACGACTTTGTAATGTTCGAAGCTTGACTAATGTCTAAAAAACGAAGCACTTGGATACAGCTTACACCACGTTTTGTGCGGTTGTTTGGGGTGGTTGGGGTATTGAGTATCGTTTTGCTATACGCTTCGAAAGCGCAGGCCAATGTGGCGCCAACGGTAAATGCGTTGATTCCATCTGATGTAGCGGGGGTGGGGGATATTACCGGGACTGGTTTTACACCAAATGAAAGCGTGACCAAGGAGTTGTTTGTTCGTGGAACACTGTTGGATGAGGACGGTTGTTCGGATCTTGATACGGTGACCATTACTTTATATCGGAGTTCTAACCCTGGTGTAGAGAGTTGTACCTTGGATAATAATGATTGTTATCGAACATCGACTAATGTGTTTACGGGATGCGATGGTGGGCCAGATACGTCGGCAGATTTTGAAGTGTCCGTCCCGATTGCAAATTTTGTTGATCCAACCGATGCTGGTGCTTATGCAGCAGATGCCTGGACGGTGCATGCGGACGTACAGGATTTTTCTGTAGAACATGGTGTATTGGATGCGGCTTTTGAAATGAATTCTTTAGCTGCTTTGGATGTTGCGCCGACTTCGATTGTTTATGGTTCGTTAACCTTGGGCATAGATTCTGCTCAACAAAGTATTGTTTTTTCGAATACGGGCAATCGTGACATTAACACCCTTGTTCGATCAGAAACGGCGCTGGTTTCGGATTTGGTTGGTTTTGCTGATATCCCGTCTGACAATGTTAAAATGTCTTTGTCAGATGGCTTTGAATATGGCACCGGGATACCCATTGGTTTGGTTGATAGCACCTTGGCCATTAATTTGTTGCAACAGACTGATGATGGTGGTGCAGTGCCGAGCGTCGTAGCATATTTTATTTTACGTGTTCCATTGCATGGTGTAAAAGGAACGTATACCAATATATTAGATTTTACGGCTACGGCATTATAATTTCTTTTTCATGTGGATAATTTTTTGAAGCGTAGTTTGAGATGTGCTATACTCAAAACAATAATTCATAATTACATTGCGTTGAGAAGCGCAGTTCTATGGCAGATCAAAAAAATCAAAGTGGCCTACTGGTGGCATTTGGCGTGTTGTCGACGCTGATTGCCCTGGTCGCCTTCGTGGGTCTGGTGCGATATTCTTCGCGCGCAGATACCTCCACCCAAGAGGCAACGATCGGGAATGAAGCACCGAGCGTCGACACAACTATTCCGTCTGACACCCAAGGTGGTGCAGATGCGACCCCAGCTGGTTTTACACCGATTGAAGGGACGGGTTTAACCAAGACAATTTGGTTTCGTGGGACGGTTTCGGATCCAAACGGTTGTAATGATTTGGCACAGCTCGAAGTTAAAATCAAACGCAGTGGTCATGCCGCTGGTCGGTTTGATGACAATAATTACCAGTATACAACCTCGACCTCCAGTTTTACCGATTGTACGGGGATTGGCGATGTAGATGCGAGTTGGGAAGTCTCGATTGATATTGCAAATTATATCGATGCTACTGATTTGACTAGTGAATTTGAGGCACAGAATTGGACAATTCAAGCGACGGCCACCGATCAGAACTTTGCTACGGGGTCTTTGACCACCGATATTGAAGTCAATTCCTTAGCCGCTTTTGATATAGCACCAACGTCAATTTCCTATGGGACCTTGGCTCTCGGTGCAACCTCAGCGCAGCAGAACATTACCTTTAGCAATACAGGTAATCGTGGAGAAGATGCTTTGGCCCATGCTATTACCAATATGACATCTTCATTGGCAGGATATGCTGATATCCCTTCGACCAATGTTCATGTGTCAACGACCGACGCCTTTGCTTATGCAGATGGTGATGCGATCCCGTTGACTGATATCACAATTCCAATTGCGTTATATCAACAAACCAATGACCTGGGTGTTCCACCGGCTGCTGATGGACACTTCTTGCTCAAGATTCCTACGACCGGTGTCAACGGGACGTATACCAATACGATTCTGTTCACAGCCAATCCAAATCCTGACTATGTCCAGGCTGGCGGCGGTGGTCCTCCTCCGTAGTCGACAAGCTGGTATAAAAACTCCCTCGATCAACGAGGGAGTTTTTTAATGGTATACTTTGCTAGTTGGAGAACACGTTTGAGTTGGGTTTAGAAACGGAGCATGGCAATGACCACGATCAACAAAAAGGCGAGCAGGGCCAGATAAAAAAGCACACGTACGCGGTTATATTCTCGCTGAAAAGCAGTATATGACACGACGATGCGTCCATTGGGTTCGCGAGGCGCGATGCGGTTGAATGATTCATGCTCGGTATTTAAGAGCATGGTGGGGACATGAGAAGGATTTTCGCTGGTGATAATGGCATACAAGCCAGTCGCCGTTAAAAAGCCACTCACAAAACCCCATGAGGCATCATGACGGGCAAGACCAAGAAAGGTGACCCGCATGGAGTGTCCAACCGAGTATAAAACGGCGAGTAAGTTATCCATATACACAGCGAATTTCTATGTGGTTAGTCAAAGTTAGACAATATATTACACGGGCACTGTTTATTACCTTGAATATTTTTTTGGTGGTCTTTGTCATTCGTTTTTTTATTCTTGATGTGGGATTGGTCAGTGGTCCATCGATGGAGCCTACCTTTAAGGATGCAGAATTCATTTTGGTGTCGAAGGCTCCGTTGTTTTTTCGATCATTGCGCCGGCTAGAAACGGTTCAATTGGTGCATCCACAGCGTAAAGATTATGTCATTATCAAGCGAATTATCGGTTTGCCTGGTGAGACGGTGACCTTTCGTCAAAATAAAGTGTGTGTCGAGAATAAGAAAACAAAGATGGAACAAACTTGTCTTGATGAACCATATTTAACCCCTGGAACTATCACACAAAGTCATACCAAAGACTTTGAGCCGATTGAGATTCCGGAAGGTTATTATTTTGTGATGGGTGATCGACGCTTGATTAGCGCGGATTCACGAGATTTTGGGCCAATCCCGCGACATTTAATCTTGGGAACGGCGTTCTCATTATAGCGCTTGCTTAGTCTTTGTGAAAGTGAAAGCTTTTATTTCCAATATCGGTTTCCTGAAGAAGAGGGGCATAGCTGCGGCTGAAGATTTCGTAAATGCCCAATTCGTTTTGACTTTGGACTAGGAGGTGCTGGGTATCGAGCCAAAAGAGTTTGGCGTTAGAGGAAGGAAGAATATGCATTGACATTTTTCCTTTGGCATCGGGTAGCCAGACGAAATTCAAAAAGCGTTTGAAAACAGGCGGAGCTTTGCTTTCGTCTTTAAGTAAGTTTTCAGCCGATTGCCACTTTTTTTCATCGGTTTCTTTGAGAATGGGTATGGGTTTGGAAATTCCGTTTTCCCATGGGTCAACAGTAAATAATGTATCGGAGGCATTTTTTACGATCAAAATATGATCTGCGGTGGGAGACCAGACGCCTTTGATAATATTGGGGGCATTGATGATGGCACAGGCGGTGGTGGTGGCATGTGACCATTCGGTCAGACAGAATTCTTTTTTGCCTTGATTGTCAGTTTCAAAAAAAAGATAGGCACCATTTCGACTTTCGCTGACCGATTCAACATGGTGTTTGAAGTTGGCCAATGAAACGTCGTAAATTGTTTTTTG
>JAYVTL010000147.1:0-3736 GCA_043788845.1 Candidatus Uhrbacteria bacterium | reverse complement strand
AGAAGGCGACCACCGAGAGCACACGGCCGGCGAGTTCCCAGGCTTGGTCGCGCGTTTTTTTGTGGAGATACTCGGTGAAGATGGGAATGAAGCCGGCGGATAGCGCCCCGAGGATGATGAGATTATATAAAAAATCAGGAACGCGGAAGGCAGCGTAGTAGGCGTCGAGGTCGTGACCCGCGCCAAAGGTGGCGGCGAGGACGCGGTCACGCAAAACACCGACGACGCGAGATGCGAGTGACGCCGTACCGACGATAACAGCGGCGGCAGTTAAACTTTTGGTTTCACCGTGCCAAAACTTTTTAAAAATGGAAATCATGGTTAAAAATCAAAATCATCGTGTAAAACCAAGGTTGCGAACAATTGTCCGTCTTTTTCTGTGAGTTCAATGTGTTGGAGTTTTGTTCCTTCGGGCGCTTCACCGCTTAAACGATCACCGGATTTGGCATCAAATTCTGCAAAGTGCATGCGGCAGCGAAACTTTTCTCCATTGACCAAGTCGACCGAGCCGCCCATGTGTGGGCAAAAGTTGAGATAGGCTTTGATTACGCCGCCATCATTATACGCGATTCCATTCTTGATGCCGAATCGAAAAGACTTGGTCTTGCCGACCGCAATCTCCCCCACTTGCGCAACCGGAATCTGGCGAATAATCGGCATGTTATTTTTTCTTTTTCTTTCCTTCTGCGCCGCCCATGTCATATTCAAAGGGCATTTCTTTGAATGAACCCTTGGTCAACATATACATCTCGCCAAAAATATATTTGAGCGCAATTGCCAAGCGACCATCTTTTTCCAAACGACGCACCGACACCGCAATGGGATGCGAACGTAATACACCAAATTGCGCATTGTTTTTGACTGCGCGTTGCACATAGTCGTGATCTTCCGCAAAGACGACTTGCTCGTCAAAACCTTTGATGCCTTCATGCACATGACGACGCACCAAGATACAAAAACCCGGCGCATGCGGACGGATTTTTTCTGTCACAACCACGAAAGCATTGTAAGCTTCATGCAAAGCTTTATCGATGGGTTTGCGCGAACGGGGTTTAACTTTGCAAGTAGCGATGTCCAATTTTTTGCGATCCATTTCTGCCAAACAGTCGGCGAGAAAGCGACGGCCGGGTAATTCCACATCTGCGTCGAAGAAAGCGATGATCTCGCCGGTTGCATGTACCGCGCCACGATTGCGACCAGGTCCGGGCATGCCACCTTCGACAACTTTGGCACCGGCGGCTTTTGCGATTTTTACGGTGTCATCGGTGGAATGCGCATCGGCGACGATGATTTCATAGTCGTGATAGGTTTGGGATTTGATGGTGCGCAATAAAGCCGGCAAATGATCTTGCTCATTTTTGACGGGGATAATGATAGACAGATGCGGCATACGAGCTAGTGTAGATCATCCGCGATTCAATAGCCAAAACGAGGCGATGGCCGCAGCGATGGACACATTCAAAGACTCCTTCATCCCCTGCTGCTGAATACTGATGAGTTCATCACATTGTCGTCGCAGTGAAGGCGGAAGGCCCTCGCGCTCATTGCCGAGGAGTAGCGCGATTTTTTGCGGCGCTTGATAGTTCACTAAATCTTTTGCCGATGGATCGAGCTCAAGTCCGAGGATATGAAAATCTTCGGAGCGGAGACGACGCAGCACTTCTTCAAGCTCAATGACTTGCTCCCAGGCAACCACGGCTTGCGCACCCAGCGCCGTTTTGTTGACTTTGCGATGTTCCGGAGTTGGTGAATACCCGGTGATCCAGACTTTCTCGATACCGATCGAATCTGCCGTACGCAAAAGCGATCCCACATTTTCTGCGGAGCGGATATTGTGGGCGATGAGATGGAGGCTTGGCATAAGTCCTAAACTCAAGTAGCCTACGCGAAATAAGATAAGCTGTCATCCTATGAAATTTGGCCACCGAGTTATTGGAAAAGTTGAGCGTTATGACGAAAAAGGTCGTGGCGTTTTTGAGCTGGAAGGCGTAAAGCGCGGCGGCTATCAAGAAGGCGCCGGGACGGTCGCTATTCCGTTTACGGCTGTGGGCGATGAGGTTGAAGCGATTTTCATCAAACGCGATCGCGGTATTAAAATGGCCAAGCTCGAAAAATTGGTTTCGCCGGGTGCGGATCGTACAGCAGCGCCTTGTCCGCATGCCGGAACTTGTGGTGGTTGTTTGTGGCAGCATTTGAAATATGAGGCGCAACTTGAGTTGAAACAGAAAACGATTAACAAAGCTTTTGAACTCGCGGGTCATGAGGAACGGATTGAAAGCGTGACTCCGAGCGTCGAACAATTTCATCATCGCAATCGCATGGATTATGCGATTGGTTGGCATGGCGAGATTGGATTGAAGGAATATGATTCTTGGAATCGCTATGTGGATTTGAAAACCTGCTTGCTCTTGAATGATGGCGTGGGAGAATTTTTGCAACAAGTGCGCGAATGGATGGCCGCGGCTGATTTGCAACCTTGGGATGCAAAATTTCATCATGGCGATATTCGTTATGTGGTGGTGCGCGAAGGCAAGTTCACCAAACAACGCATGATCATGATCGTGGTCAAAGATGACACACGCATCACCGCCGAGCATAAAGCGGATCTCGCAAAACGTTTGGATACGCATGCGACGACAATTTTATTGGGCGAACAAAATACGATTACCGATTTGTCGTATGTACAAAAATTTGAAACGCTCAAAGGCAATCCATTTTTAGAAGAGATTGTGAATGATGTGCACTATCGCATTCATCCAAACTCTTTTTTTCAGACCAATTCGCACATGGCTGGTACGCTTCAAAATGTGGTTGCTGATTTTGTGGGCACACCCAAAAAATTATTGGATTTGTATTGCGGTCTTGGATTCTTTGGAATTTTTCTCGCAAAGAAACATCCTGAGATGAAGGTGGCGGGATATGAATTGGATGCGGAGGCGATTAAGCTGGCGACACACAATGCCACAGCGAATGGCGTTGCGGATCGCTGCGAGTTTACATCTGGACCCGCGGAGGATTTGTCATGGAAAGAGATTGAAGCGGGTGTGGTTATCCTCGATCCCCCACGTTCGGGTTTGCATCCAAAAGTGTTGACGACAATTCTCGAAAAAGCGCCGCAGGAAATTGTGTATGTGTCATGTAACTTTCGACGTTTGGTGGAAGAACTCAAATTACTTAAACCGATGTATCGCGTAGAAAAGATGACGGCAATTGATTTGTTCCCGCATACGCCGCATGTGGAGGTGGTGGTGAAACTCGTCAAAATATAAAACACCGTCCAGAGTGAGACGGTGTTTGTGCGATTTACTCCTTGAGATTTTCGATGATCCTGGCGCGAAATCGGAAAAGAAGCCAGATGATTTTGAAACTGCTCGGAGAGCTTTGAATGCCGTAGTCGTCTATGAGATGCAGAGCCACGGCTCTAGGCGTTGTCAGCGCTGCATCTCGTGGAGTTGGCGCGAGATTGCGGATGGAGCTCACGAGCTGGACCATCAGCCAATTGGTCTCGAGTCTCTTCGTGATGGATTCCACGATGGACTTCTCGAGAGCATTGAGTCGGTCATTTTCCTCGACCGTGATTCTTCGCTCGAGAGATCGACCCGCGAACAGCGGATGTGGGAAAGCGCGATAGGTGTACTGAGCTTCCGGAGGTGTTCCCCCGTTTTGATCTTCAGTCATGCTACCTCCTCTGAAAGAGCTGATGGAAATTAGATACCTTTTTTTGGGATTTTTGTCA
>JAYVTL010000146.1:0-2148 GCA_043788845.1 Candidatus Uhrbacteria bacterium | reverse complement strand
CTTTGGCCTTGGCCGCACGGGTGTCAAAAGAAGCGGTGGGTGAAGCCGCGCTCATTGATATTTTTCGCATGGATGCGACGACCATGCGCGTTTTGATTTATGTGGAGGAGCCAGATGTGGCGCGCCAGCAGGAATAGTTTTTTATTTTACAATGATCACGTTGGGAATGGTGGTGGCGCTATCGAGCAATTCGTGCCAGTCGCCTTGGCTGACCGAGATACCCGTTGAAGGGCCACCGTCGAGATTGAGCACATTTTGCCATGACACCTTCATGCTGGCGAGATAGTTTGCGAGTTCATGCAAGGTGATGTCGCCACCGGTGACGACGCCGAGGTAGAGATTGCCGGATGAATCAAAACCGATGAAGGAGCGGCGGGCGTGTAAGCCGCTTTCGGTTGGAACATTGGGTTGCGTGTTTTTGATGAGTAACGGATAGCTTTGGATGATGTCGCCAGCTTGTGTGAGTGTTGAAGTTGCCGTGAGGCTGTCGATGCGTGCAGCCGTACCACCGATCAAGAAGGCGGAGCGTGCGAGATCAAAAGTGGATTTGTTGATGACTTGCCCATGCGAGATGAGATAGCCAGCTGGGGATTTGTCGGGCAGGAAATATTCGGCATTGATGATGGCGGTGGCCTGGGGATAGGCGGCGCGCCAATCAGAAATGAAGCCGGTGCTGGTGGCGTTTTCAACCGTGAGGTCAAAGC
This sequence comes from Candidatus Uhrbacteria bacterium, assembly GCA_043788845.1. Taxonomy (GTDB): domain Bacteria; phylum Patescibacteriota; class Patescibacteriia; order 2-12-FULL-60-25; family 2-12-FULL-60-25; genus JADZEJ01. Next base: position 1,444 of record JAYVTL010000146.1, on the reverse strand, counting down.
GATCACGCGAAAAACGATACACGATAAGCCTCGCCGTGCTCGAGGCAATGTTTTCATCTTCACGACGTACGAGACGGTCATTGATGATTTGCCACGCACCGATTTTGAGTTGTGCAGCCTGTTGTTGCAAGATTGAGAGATCCTGCGGTTTTGGGGCGGTATAGGTACAACCCGCTCCAGCTAGGGTAAGCATGAGCGTCAAGATCGTTACAACCGAAGGGCGTTTCATATCGAAGGAGTATACAGGAAATGCCGACAAAAAAGCTGAAGCGGGACGAAAAAACTTGCGACCAAGATTGTCAGCCGAGCTTGTGGGATTAGCTTTTGACACACCAAAAACAAATACTTGGAAACAGTTTTTCGCGCTTGGAAATGCTTGTGACTTTTTCGAAGTTGGTGGATTCGAAGGCGACGATGTGTTTCAACATGTCTTCGGTCAAATTATTTTTTAGCAAGCGAACAAGATCCGGCATATTGTGGAAGGTGATCTTGCCGATGGAACAGCCGAGTTTTTGTAAAAGTTTTTCTACATCACCGGTTGCGAGATAACGCGCGACTTTGTGTTCTGGCATAAAACGGAGAAGCGGCGAGGCACAAAGTTTTGTTTGCAAAGATTCTTTCCAGCTACCTGGATACAGCGAATGGCCGAGGTCATACAAGTGCACCACTTCCCCACCCTGCTTGGTTATGCGGATGGAATAGGCAAGAAACTTTTCGAGTTGCTTTACATGCTCAAGCACGCTCAAGGAAAAAACCAGATCGAAGGGCGATTCAAGTGAAGCATGTTTGAGATCTCCATAGCCGAGGCCGTGCAAAATAGTGGCATTTGTAAATGCTGCAAGACTTTGTTTTGACGTCGTGACCGAGGCCGCATCCGGCTCAATCCCAACATTGGTCAAGTTAGGAAATTTCTCGAGAAGATTACGCGCAATTTCACATGTTCCACTGCCAATTTCTAAGATGCGGATCGGAGTACCTTGGTAGGCTTCCAGCTTTTTGATCAATTCCTGTTCAAGAAAATACTTCGATGGCTTTGAGGGAAACATATTTGATGCGAGAAAGGTAGCCTTTTTGCTACATAAAGACAATCCACGGTAGGGGCAATTCATGAATTGCCCCTACAGCGGATTTGCCCCTACATACAGCGAAACTGGGGTCGTATCATTGACAAAAGCCCGGTTTTCTGCTATATTGGTTATTCAAAACTCAAACAAAAACCAAAAACCCGGAGGTTCTGATGCCCTATCACAATCTGTATAAGATCTTCACTGGTCTCCTCGTCGGCATCTTCAGCATCATCGCCGTGTTTTATATCAGCACGATTGTGCTGGCCTCGCTGTGCTTGAGTCTGCTGCTGGGAGTGGCCTTTTGGAAGGTCCTCCTGATCGTGTTGGTTGCGGTCATTAGCACCAAGGTTCTCGACGGCTTACAGCTGCGCAGCCGG
>JAYVTL010000145.1:0-1908 GCA_043788845.1 Candidatus Uhrbacteria bacterium | reverse complement strand
CATAGCTCAACATGAGTACGCGTGGAGCTTCTACGCACACCTTGAGATATTGTGAGACGATGTGCGAGAAAGGTTCAATCTTAAAAGGTGGCAAACGCTTCCCCGTTGCGCTGAATGCCTGTTGCCAAGCGGTCTGGTCTTGATAGGGCAGCACTTGGACATAACCGGGATACAGTAGGGCGGTCTCGGGATTGCCACCGCGATCACTTACGAGACAAGGCAAACCTACCGACACCGCTTCAACCACCACATGTGGGAAGCCTTCATAGCCGGTGGCCAAAACAAAAATATCGGCAGCGCTATACCAGTTGGCTAATTCGGCACGATTGACACGACCGAGGAAACGCACCCGCGGTGCGACACCGAGTCCATCCGCAAGTTTTTTCCAAGCGGCTAGACTTGGTCCGTCACCTGCAATGACGAGCAGCCGATCGGTCGATAAGTTTTTCAAAACTTGAATCAAAAAATCTCCGCCTTTCCAAGGCACGGCACGGACGGCGGTCAGCAGGACATATTTGTCGGTGACGCCGAGCGTGGCGCGGGTTTCTTCTCGAGAAGAAACCGTTGGGAGAGGCGCGATGGAATTGTAGATGACTTGGATTTGAGTGGATGGTATGCACCAACGTTTGACCACGGTTTTCAAATACTTGCTCGGCACAATGACACGACGCGCATGAGCTGCGACCCAGCGCTCAATCGACTCCAGCAAGCCGATACGGCCGGTGTGACGGTGCGTGAGAAAGTCATCGAGCTGTTCAGGATTTTTTTCAATTTGCTGATGCATTTCCCAGGCATAGTCGCCAACAACTTTCAGCAGGTATGGCTTGCGTGCAAGACGTGCAGCAAGCGCTCCAGGCAAGCCCTCGGAAACGGGACCTTGGAGAAAGACGAGATCGGCAGAGCGCGCGAGTGTGTATGCTTGAAAGCAGTATCGAATATAGCGCGTGATTGGATTACTGCCGCGTTTGATGACGGAGACAGGCCAACCATCAGCTGTGTGTGTTGCTTGATCGCCGTAGGTGATGACTTGAATGTTGTGTCCATGCGAAATCAACTCACGGGCAAGGCCGGAGGCAAAGCTGGCAGGACCGCCGATTTCGGGCGGATAAATGCCGGTTGCGAGGAGAATCTTCATGCGGTGAGTGACTCGAGCAAAGCGTTCAAGCGGACAGCGATGCCGTCCCAGGTAAAGCGTTCACGAACGACACGCTCCCCTTGCACGATCATTTTTTCGCGAAGTCCTGGTTCGGTTTGAATGCGCAGTGCGGCTGTGGCGAGCGACTCGGGATTGCGTGGCTCACAAAAGACACCGGTTTCGCCATCGGTCAGAAAATCTGGGATACCACCGACGGGTGTGCCGATGATTGGGATGCCGGCAGCCATGGCTTCCAAAAAAGAATTGCCGAGGCCTTCAGAGAGAGACGGGCGACAAAAGATTTCTGATGCTTGGAGAATGCCTGGTAATTCGTCATGCGTTTTTTTACCAAGAAAGTGCACGCGAGAAGTGAGATTTTTTTCTATGATGAGCGCGTTGAGCATTGCTTGATCTTCACCAATCCCGGCGATCAGGACTTTGTAGTTTTCTGGAAGATGCACCAGCGAGCGAATCATGTCGTCGACCGCATTCTTGAGCGAGAGACGTGAGGCGGTGACGATGACGACGTCGGAATCGGCGTAGCCGAGAGCGACGCGCATTTTTTTGCGTTCTTCTTGCGAGATGTGCTTGGCAAATTTTTCGAAGTCAACGCCGTTGGGAATAACCTGCGGCGTGCCGGTGAAGCCCATGTCTTTGGCCCAGCTCGCGAGAAAGTTACTGATGGCTTGCACGGCATTTGCGCGTTTGAAAATCATCTTGTGCAAGAATTGTAATTTGCCGGAACGCTTGGCGTAGTGTTCGAGTGGGTCGCC
>JAYVTL010000144.1:0-14445 GCA_043788845.1 Candidatus Uhrbacteria bacterium | reverse complement strand
GGTTGAAGTCGTGACGAAACCAATGGTACTGGTTGGGATCGGTGCGGGCGGTTGTGGCAGGCTGAATGGATTTAAGCGACCCATGTCTTCAACGGTGACCTTGGGGTCAGCCAGCAAACGCAGATGGGTAAAGGTTTCGTTTTTGGAAACGTCGGCGGTTGGATCAAACTTTATATCGGTGCGACGCGGAGGAGCCGGTGGCACAATGACCGGAGAAAATGCCGTGGTAATAAACCAATAGACCAAAACCAAGACCGCAATGCCAGAGACAATCAGGATGATGCGCGAGAACAAGGTGGAGGACATGGTCATACTATTTTGCGGGCGCGGTTTGCACTGGAGCACCTGCTCGTGGCGCGCTGACTGGTTGGGCAAAGACGTAGGTTTTGAGTTGCAAGGTAAAGGTAATGTCCCCGCCTTCCACGATACCACCGGTGGAAATGGCAGCTGGGTCCATCACGCGCAAACTTGTTTCGAGATCACCCAGAAAACGTTTCATGTCAAAATAATTTTTGGCGGCAATGCTCAAGTTGATGTCCATTGGAAAGACTTGGGGGCCGGTCGTTTTTTGGGTGGTTGGGATGACCAGCTTGGGCTCGTTAATGCTGACTGAAATGATCCGGACATTGTTGCGCACGGCTGCCGCATCAAATTGAACTAATAAAGATGGGGTATTGGGATCATTGGGCAAGGCTTCGACAACTTGATCAAGGACAAGTGGTGGAATGGACTTCGCCGCGCTAATCGAACGATCAAGGCTAGCAAGAAAGGCGCGCTCATTGTCTGCCGTGGTGAGTGAGGTGGTGGTTTGCGCGTTGGCGTCTTTGACATGGTCGATGATGGGTTTGAGAAAGCCAAACGAAATCACCAAGAAAAAAGCGAACATGACAAAGACCATGGAGCCGTAGTATTCCGTAAACAAACGCGAACGCTTGGCCACCTTGGTGTCCTTGGTCTGGGTTGTCTCCTCGCCGCTGTCAGCGGGTAGTTGTGGATCAAGCATGTCCATAGATTATGGTTTTATGGCCACAGCCTCGGTGCGAATGGATTCTGGGACTATGGTCAGAATCAGTTGGAATTGAATGGATTTTGGGATATTTGAGGTCGGTGGATCGTAGAGCAAGGTGTAATTTTGCGCTTCAACTTTTTTTATGAAAGGTGCTTTTTGAAAAGCGACGATTTGTTTGGCGGCGGTGATGAGAGAATCCGCAACCACGGATAATTGTACGCGACCATCGGTGGTATAGCTGAATGAACCGTACGAGACGGTGGGCAAAGTGCGGTTTTCAATATCCTGCAAGAGCATGGTGGGACTGACATGGGTGACTAATAAACCACTCAAGGCTTTCAAGCGAGGCTCGAGATCTTGGTAGGCATTCCAGGTTTTTTGGCGTTCCGCGATCTGGGTATGGACCGAGCTGAGTTGTTTTTGCGCTTCTTGAAAACCTTGATCTGCTGCCACGCGTTGACCATCGAGCAAGTAATATCCCCCACCTAGCATCAAGACACAGACGACGGCCATCACGGCGAGAGTGAACTTCCGTTTTGGAATATCAATCTGCATCATGCGCAGATCAGTGTCTGACACAAAACTGACGCGCACAGGTTTGCGCACACGCTTAATCACGCGTACTCGTCGCGCGGCGGAGGTTGGAAGCGGCGATAATTTTGCGCGGGTTAAACCCGGACCCGTGGCGGCTTTGGTTGCGGTAGCGATTTGAGCATCGGTCAATGCTAAGGCTGGCACGGGCTGCGCGCCGGCAATGCCGGCGAATGGTGCAGCGTCAGTTGGGCGGACTGGAGCCAGTGCTGGCTTTGGCTTCAATGGTGGCGGTGTAAAAAACTGTGGCGGTAGTTTTGGTGCGGGTTCTGGTTCTTGCGGGGTGAAGAGCTTATGTTTAACTTCTTCAAAAAGGTTGCTGGCCTTGTACATCAAGCGTGCCACCAATGGCTCACTGGCTAAGACTTGTTCAATTTCGCCCTCGTCTATTTCGATGACTTCAATGTCATCCGCTTCTTGAACGGGAACCGAGAACTTAAAGTCATTCGGATTTTGAATGAGCTTAGGCTGATTCAATTTCAAAGCCGCCTCCTTCTTGCGAAGGTCTTCGGGCAGCAAAGAGATTTCGTCAGACATGAGGGTTATTCAATATCTCGCATGGCACAACCGATGGCCACGGCATAGCGCGAACCTATCTCGTCAAGCACGGGTCGCAGGTCAACTGGATAGACCACGCGCGCCCAAGGATCGCCCAGATAGGCGTTCACGTTCATCAGCTGGGTCAAAAATTGTGGCAAACTTGGAAGTTGTGACGAACCACCGGTTAAAATAATTTTGTCGATACGCTTTTGTTGACCTTCTTCCATTTGACCTTGATACAAGTTAAACGAGTAGCGGATTTCATCAAGAATTGGCTTCAATAAAGTTTGCAAGATGGGCGAAATATCACCGGCCTGGGCGAATGCTTGCAAGGCGCGGATGTCGCGCTTCATGTTTTCTGCCTGCTCAAAAGGGATGCCGAGGGTTTTTGAAATTGTTTGGGTAATCGCGACACCACCCGTTGCAATAGAACGATTCAAAAATGGCACACCTTTTTCAATGACCGAAATATTGGTGCGAGTGGCGCCGATGTCGATCACCATGATACTGGAACGATCTTTGCCAATCAGCGAACGGATTTCTGCGAAAGCTTCCGTTTCGAGTGAGATGAGTTCGAGTCCGGCCTTGGTTGAGAGTTCGATGAATTTTGAGACCAGACCTTTTGGCGCGCCGGTGAGCAAGACGCGCATCACTTTTTTTCCACCTTCACCGGTGGTGTCGATGGTTTTAGAATCAAGCGATATTTCTTCGAGTGGAACAGGGATTAATTTCTTCGCTTGTAATTGCACGGCTTCTTTTAATTCTTTTTCATTGGCGGCCGGCACACTGATGATGGAAGAAAAAACCGAGGAGATGGGCAGGGCTGCAATGGCGAGTTTGGTGGTGCATTTGGCCTTGGCAATCATTTTCTTCAAAAAAGCGGCGGTCTTGTCCATGTCGGGACCAAAAGCTTGCTCGAGATTGGTGGAGGGTAATTGCGAATAGGCGTAGGTCACTAGGCGAGCGCGGCCTTTTTCATTCATGAGCTCGACTAATTTAATACCGCTCTGGCCCACGTCGAGGCCGAGATAACTTTTATTGGCTGGTTTGCTAGAGAAAAGTCCCATAGGTTAGAAAGCGTCTTTGGATGAGGGCAAGGATTTGGCAACGTCGGCCAGGCCGGGTGGTGGGTTGGCCACACCACGGCCGTCAAATTGAATCAGCTCAGCTGGACGAAGCGGATCACGAAAGTTGCGCTCGAGATTGATTTGATGCGCGGCGATGAGGCCGAGGATATTGAGCTGGGTATCGGCTGGACAGACGGGGTTGCCAGGGCAGGCGGTGCCGGTAGAAATCGCATTTTCTACGAACGAAACACCGACCACTTGGCTGACTGTTGGATTGATGGACAGATTGCCACCAGATCCCAAGAGCGTTTTCTTCACGATGAAGCCGACCGAGGCTAGTTCTCGCAAATATTGGATGCCGAGGGTTGGGGCATAGCCTTGGTTGCCCGTAATGGTGAGGTTGCCTTCGACAATCAGCAAGCCATTGCCGCGATCAGTTGGACCGCTGCCATTGCTATACGTTTTTGCGCCGAGGGTGACATTGCCGGTGGCGTGATAGATTTTTCCAGCCAGCGCACCTGCAGCAGGAAACACGCCAGTCACGTCGACATTATTGCCGAGTTCGATGACTTTGCCGTAGCGCCCCGCTAGGATACCTTGAATGTCCAAACTTCCCAAGGTGCCTTTATACCCAGATGCGCTCTTGGGTAAATTGAGCTGTGAGCCGGCGGCTTCAACGCAGCCTTTGTCGCTGGCAAAGCCCGTGATCGCCCCTTGCGAAGTCAAACAATAGCTCGCTGTCGATGATTTGAGAGTGCTGCCTTGAATCCCTTGTTGGGAATAGACATTGCCAAATTGTGTTTGTAACCAAGCGGGTGTGCATTGCGGATCGGTGGCTTGGCAATCGGCATCGGCACAGTCGACGGCGCCATTGGCGGCGACGGTATTGTCGACGTTGTCAGAACAGCAGCTATGGATTTGTGCCAAGGTTGGTGAATTACTCAAGCATTGAGATTCTGGAACAACGGGCGGTGCGCAAGCTGGATCTTTAGCTGAACAATCTGGATCGGCGCAGTCGACTAAACCATCGGCGGGGTTGGTGTCGTCACCACCGTTGGAGCAACAGGCATGAATCTGTGGCGCCGTTGGTGCGAGGCTCAAGCACTGCGATTCGAGCAAGGCACAAACTGGATTTGGTAAACATGCGGCATCGGCGCAATCGATGGCGCCGTTGAGGTCATTGTCGATGCCGTCGGCGCAGATACTTTCGGGTGGAGTATTCAAGGTGAGGTATTGAAAATCAAAATAGCCAAGGCCAGTACCACCAGCGTCGCTATTCCATCCCAAGGATGTGATATTGGTTGGCAGCGGTGGTGAATGGACACCAGTATAAAAAGCTTTGGCCGGAGAAGCGTAAATAACTTTGTATGGAAAAACGCCTCCGCAAAAACCTGGGTCAGAGCAGTTGAGCGAGACCCAGCCCTTGCTGGCCAGCGCGCACATTTTGGCCCAGCCGCGAACCTGGACCGTGCCGGCTCCAGCATCGAGGTTTGCTTTTGGTGCAAAGCCATCGGGCGCATTGGTTAAGCCGAGCGGGTCGGTGATGTCGTTTTGGCAAGAAGCATTGGTGCAGGTGCTGCCAAAACACATCCAGCCCACTTGGTCTGACCAGGCCCAGCCCGTCATCAAGCGTGATGAAGGATCGACGTTCACTCCATAGGTGCCGCAACCACCACCGCCGCAAGCACCGGCGTTTTGGTCATTCATGGAAATCCAACCGAGTGGGTCACTCCAAGCAAAACCCATGACATTGTCAGAGACGGTGGCTTGGGCAGGATGATGAATAGCGCCAAATTGCAAAGACGCCAAGGCCATACCAAAACCCATCAGAGCGACAAATGCCGAGAGCAATCGGTCCCACCGCCATAACCAGCTTGGTCGTTCAAAACGCGGTCGTCGTTGAGACGAAGTACGAGGTGCTGAACGTTGTGAAGTCCTCCGCGTCATTCCTCGCTATTGTAGCACATCGTCAATGTTTTTTCGTGTGTGGCGCGCCCTCATCCATGGCCTGGTTCGAGAGGGCGTCGGCATGGGTATTGTACTCACGGCGAACATGACGATATTTCACACGATTACCTAGCTGGGTTTGCAAATTCTTCAGCTCAAGAAAGCGCTTGCCCAAATCTTGATTTTTGACGCGATACTCCCCTTTTGCTTGCTTGACCATCAGCTCGCTGTCTGCCACCACTTCAGCGGATGAAGCGCCTAAGGCAACGGCTCGTTCGAGTCCGAGAATGGCGGCTTTATATTCGGCCTGGTTATTGGTGGTTTCGCCCAAGTAGACGGCGTGTTCTTCGAGAACTTTTCCGGAGTCGTCTTCAATCACAACGCCAATACCGGCTGGGCCTGGGTTACCGCGAGCGCCACCGTCGGTGCGGATGATGAGATGCATGGGCGGGATGATAGCTTAGGCGTCGTCATTTGCGAAACCACCAGCTTGGATATTCCACAGTTTTTGATAGATGCCGACTTTTTGGCGTAAGTCATCATGACTTCCTTGGTCGACGACTTTGCCGTCTTGCATGACGATGATGCGATCCATTTCCATGATGGTGGAGAGTCGATGTGCAATGACGATAACGGTTTTGTTTTGCATCAGCGCGTGTAAAGCGTCTTGAATCAAATGTTCAGATTCTGAATCGAGCGAGGAAGTGGCTTCGTCGAGAATCAGGATCGGCGCATCTTTGAGAATGGCGCGGGCAATGGCGACGCGTTGGCGTTCACCGCCAGAGAGTTTAATCCCGCGCTCACCGACAAGGGTGTCATAACCAAGAGGAAGCTTGGAAATAAATTCGTGGCAACGCGCTTTCTTGGCGGCTGCGATCACTTCTTTGTCCGACGCTGCGCGTCGACCATAGCGGATATTGTCTTTGAGTGAACGATGAAAGAGCGTGGATTCTTGTGGCACGAGGGCGATGTGTTCTCGCAAACTTTTTTGTGTGACTTTTGAAATATCTTGGCCGTCGATCAAAATGGAGCCGGTTTTGAGATCGAAGAAACGTAGCAGTAATTTGGTGATGGTGGATTTGCCAGCGCCGGACGGGCCGACGAGCGCGATCTTTTCTTTTGGCGAGATGGAGACGGCGAAATCTTGCAAGACAAGGGCGTCGTGATATTTGAAGGTGACGTGATGAAAGTCAATGTTCCCCGTACGATATTTGAGGGGCTTTGCTCCACGCTTGTCGAGAATCTCGGGTTCCAGATCAATAATCTCGAGAATTTCTTTGGCCTCAGCGGAACTTTCGTAGAGGCGGCGCAGCACCACGCCCAGCTGTTGGGTATTGTTGAACAAGTTCATCATCACCCCTTGGATGAAAACAAAATAGCCGACGGAAATTTGACCGAGAGTCCAGAGATGAAATACATACCACAGGATGCCAATGGCGAAAATAGTATTCGCGATATTTTGTCCGGTGAAATTTGTTTCCATGATGCGCCAGGATCTTTTGTGGAATACATTTAATTCAAGTGAAGTTTTACCGATGAGACTTCGTTCAAACTCATGGCCATTGAAAACACTGACATTCATTGAATTGGTGACAGCGTCAGAGAATTGTCCGGTGAGTTGGGTGGCTTTGGCGGCGCGTGCTTTGTCGGTGAGTAACTTTTTGCGGCCGACGATAACATTCAGCAGCAATAGCGCACCGAGCCAGCTGGCGCACATAACGCCAAGCCACAGCGATTTTTGACTCATGATGACAAGGCTGGCCGTGAAGGTGACCAACAGCGGCCAAAATGACCACCAAGCGATATCCCAAACATCACGACAGGACATTTCGAGGGCGCGGCCGCGCGAGATTAAACTGCCCGCAAAATGATCAGAGAAAAAACGGTAGGATTGGCGATCGATGGCGTCGTAGGCTTTTAAGCGGAGGTCGTGTGAGATTTTGGGCAAGGTGGCAGATGCACTAAAACCGGAGGCGCGCCACAAAAGCCAACCGGCGAATTGGATCAAAGGGATGGGTAGAATAAAACCAAGTAAGAGTGACAACGAATCGGTTTGGGTAAAGCCTTGCGACAGGGTGGTGGCAAGTCGGCCAACGAAATACGCAACAACCAGCGAAAGTCCTTGGGCGAGCGTAATGAACAAAAAAATGAAAAACAGATTCAGCTTGTATGGCTGGCCAGTTTTCCAGACTTCTTGCAGTAAGCGTTTGATGTCGGAGCCTTTGGGGATCTCGTGCAGGGGCATCGAGCTAGGATATCACGATCACGCTTGAACCGACGATGCCTTAGCGTCGACTAATTTGCATTGGATTTCTTTTCTGCCTTGCCATTCGTTGATGCTGACGTCGAAGGCGACGTCGATGTTTGAGCCGACCGAGAAAAGTTCGAAACGATCCGAAAAATTGAAGCCGACGCATTTCATGGCCGAGCCGTCGCTTGAACCGAGGACGCAGCGGACATGTTTTTTTGTTTGGCCCATCAGATCAGATGAGATGACGCGGAGATTTCGTGCAGAAAAGATGGGATTACGATTACCTTCGCCAAAGGGTTCGAAGCGCGACAAAGTATCGACGAGTTGCCAGGTAATTTGTGCGGGGCCGAGCTCGGCTTCGATGGCGATGGTCGGGATGCAGTCGTCGAGATTGAGGTGTTGGCGGGCATCGGCGATCAGGCGCTCGATCAAGACGAGGAGCTGGGAATCATCGGAAAAGGAGAAGCCGCAGGCTTGAACATGGCCACCGGAGCGCGCCAGGATGCCGTCGCCGGCGCGTTTGACGGCGGCGGTGATGTCATAGGCGCTGAACGAACGACCAGAACCGATCCAGGTGTCGCCGTGTTTGCCGATGGCAATGACGGGTTTGCCGTAGCGTTCCATAAATTTGCCAGCCACCAGGCCGACCAAGGCTGGCGACCAGGTTTCATTCCAAAAGACGAGCAAGGGCGAGGTGGTGTCGATGGTTTGGGTTTCAGCTTGTTCGAGCATGCCCTTGGTGGTGTATTGCCGATTTTTGTTGTGGCCTTCGAGTTGGGCGGCGAGTACACTGGCCTCTTCTTCGCTGGGAGCCAACATCAAATCGAGGGCGAGTGAGGCATGGTCCATGCGACCGGCGGCGTTGATGCGTGGGCCAAGTGCAAAACCGACAGATTGCGTATCGAGTTTACCGAGTTCGCAGCCCGAGATCTGGATGAGGCGCTGCAAACCAGGGCGGCGCGTTTTGTTCAAGACTTTCAAACCATAATTTTCGAGAACGCGATTTTCACCGACGAGTTGCACCATGTCGGTGACGGTGGCGATGGAGACGAAGTCGAGCAGCCATTTTTCCCAGCCGTCGATGATGGCGAGCTGGCGGCGATGGGCTTCGGCGACCAGGGCCGAGGCGAGCTTAAACGCAACGCCGACGGCGGCGAGATGCGGGAAAGGATAGGATTCACCAGGGAGCCGTGGATGAATGAGAATGCCGTCGGGCAAGGTGTCGCCAAAGGTGTGATGATCAACGATGACAACATCCATACCCAGTTTTTTTGCCAGCGCCACTTCATCGACATTGGCGATACCGCAATCCACCGTGATAATCAGTTTAGTTCCATTTTCGGCGAGAAGTTTTACGGTGTTTGCATTTAAACCATATCCTTCTTTGTCGCGATGTGGGATGTAGGAATGAATATTTTTTTTCGCGCCCAAGAGCCGATCCAATTCTCGCAAGGTGGAAATGATAACGGCACTGCCGGTGACACCATCGGCGTCATAGTCACCGTGCACGGTGATGCGTTCGCCATTTTCGAGCGCGGCAAAAATACGTTGTACGGCTTGCGGCATTTGGCGAAAGAGCATGGGATCGTGGAGGCCGGTGTCCCAGTCTGGATTGAAAAAAGCTTCGGCGGCGGTACGATCGAGCAAACCACGTGAGGCCAACATGTGATTGGCAACAGGGTGAAGATTCAATGCGGCGAGATCGGTGGCGTCGAGCGGGAGAGCGAGTGGGGCTGCGGTGAGCTTCCAAATTTTTTGCATAGGAAAAATGTGACATGCGCGCAAGCCAGTTACAACCTCGTATGGTCTGGATCAGCTTCCCAGTTAAGGGGGTTGGTGCGGATGTATTGACGAATTGCACTTAATGCATGCTCTGATCGAACGATTCGTTCGTAGTAATTGCGTTGCCATCCAAAATATGAAACTCCGATCTCGTGAATTTCATACGTCGCCCTCGCCTTCAATGTTCGAACGATCATCCCCAATGTAGGGGCGCGATTTATCGCGCCCGACGGACCGACCGGACTAACCGGAATAACCGGACCATCCGGACCGACCGACGGATCGGCCGGATTGACCGACGGATCAAAAATAATTTCCGAACGTCCGGTCGGGTTGTTGGCATCGGTGCATTTGAGGGGCGCGATGGGTTGTTCGAGGGGCGCGATAGTATGTTCGAGGGGCGCGATAGTGCATCCGAGGGGCGCGATGGGTTGTTCGAGGGGCGCGATAAATCGCGCCCCTACGGGGGTGGGATTATGAATCCAGATGATCCCGTGAAGGTGGTTGGGCATTATTATGAATTCATCCGTTTTGATGCCTGGAAAATATAACGGTAATTCATCCCAGACATAGCGCATAATTTGTGCCACGTTATTTTCTCGCATAATCCCTTCCACGATTTCTCCAAAGAAATGTTCGCGCTTTTCTGTGCAGATGGTTACAAAATAGGCACCAGGCGTTGAATAATCAAAAGCCGGCAAGCGAATTGATTGTCGGTGGTGGAACTGGCGGTTGAAAGATCTCATCTCTTACCGCTGCCAGATATTTTGAATGGTGTCAATGCTTAGAACCGTGAGAAGGGCAAAAACAAAGAGAAGACCATGGCCAGTACCATGAAGACGGCGAAGACTCTCCAAGCTTGCATCAAGTGTTTACGTTTCATGATTGGTCGCCTCGGCGGAGGACTTTAATAAAAGCTTCTTGCGGGATCTGAACGGTGCCGACGCCATGTTCGAGCATGCGCTCCTTGCCGGCTTTTTGTTTTTTGAGCAGTTTTGATTTCCGCGTATAGTCTCCCCCGCTCATCTTAGCGAGAACATCTTTACGGTAGCCGGAAAGTTTTTCTGAGGCAATGACCTTGGCGCCGACGGCGGCTTGGATTTTGATGACGAATTGTTCGCGCGTCAAGGTGTCTTTGAGAATGGCGACGATGTCTTTGCCACGGCGATAGGCTTCGTCTTCGTGAATCAAGGTGGCGAAGGCGGCAACGGGTTTTTCTGCAACCATGATTTGCAAAAGCACAATGGGTGCGGCGCGGTAGCCAATGAATTCGTAGTTCATGGAGGCATAACCGGCACTGGCGCTCTTGAGGCGGTCATGGAAATCCACGATGACCGAAGACAGTGGCATGTCGTAATGCAAGACCGAACGGGTGAGGTCGAAATATTCGGTAGTTTTGTATTGGCCGCGACGGTCGGTGACGAGAGCCATGACATTGCCGATGTATTCTGCAGGACAGACGATATCGACCAGCACCCAAGGCTCGCGCGTTTCTCGCAAATGCGATGGTTCTGGAAAACTTTGGGGGGAGGTGATGACTTCTTCGCTGCCGTCGGTTTTGGTGACTTCGTAGGCGACCGAGGGCGTGGTCACGATCACATCCATATTGTGCTCGCGGCTCAAGCGCTCTTGCACGATTTCGAGATGCAGCATGCCAAGCAAGCCACAGCGAAAACCAAAACCGAGCGCGGTAGAATGTTCGGGTTCGTAGACGAGGGCAGCGTCCGAGAGCTTCAACTTCATGATGGCGTCGCGCAGACGTTCATACTCATTCCCCTCTTTGGGATAGACGCCGGCGTAGACCATTGGGCGCACTTCTTTATAGCCTGGGAGCGCTTGGGTTTGTTCGTAGGTTTCAAAACGAGCGATGGTATCACCCACGCGTACAGCGCCGATTTCTTTCAAGCCGGTCACGATGAAACCGATTTCACCAGTTTCGATGCTTGGCGCGCTGATGGGATCTGGTTTGAGATAGCCGACTTCGAGCGCAATGCCGTCTGACAGCGTGGCGAGAAAACGAATCTTTTCATTTTTTTTCAAATCGCCGTCGATGACACGCACATAGGCGATGACACCTTTGTACTCGTCGTATTTGGAATCAAAAATAACAGCGCGAAATGGTTTTTGCGTTTCACCGACGGGTGGCGGGACTTCTCGTACCACTCGCTCGAGAATTTCTGGGACACCAGCGCCGGTTTTGCCAGAGGCGGAAAGGATTTCTTCACGCTGGCAACCGATGAGGCGCATCAATTCTTCGGCGCGGCGTTCGACTTCTGAATTAGGTAAGTCGATTTTATTGAGCACGGGAATGATGACCAGATTTTGATCAATGGCGAGATACAGGTTGGCGATGGTTTGGGCTTGGACGCCTTGAGTGGAGTCCACCAATAAGACCGCACCTTCAACCGAAGCCAGTGAACGCGAGACTTCATAGGTGAAGTCGACGTGGCCGGGAGTATCGATCAAGTTGAGTTGGTATTCTTGTCCATCCGCGGCCTTGTAGGTCATGCGCGCTGGCTGGAGCTTGATGGTAATGCCGCGTTCACGTTCGAGATCCATGGTGTCGAGCATCTGGTCTTTCATCTTGCGCTTGTCGATGGTGCCGGTAACTTCAAGCAACCGATCCGAGAGGGTCGATTTGCCGTGGTCGATATGGGCAATAATGCAGAAATTGCGGATGCGGTTTTGGTCCATGTGCGCCCTATCATGCGTGAATCGGACGGTTTTGGCAACCATCCGCTTCAGGCGATTATAATGGTCGGCCGTTGAGGAACAACTGGGCCTTGGTATTGATGACAGGAGTCGTGGTTGGAGCGGTGAATTGGAGGAGGCGCAGGCGTTCGAGGGTACGTTGGCGCAGGACTTCGACGCGTGGACGATAGAGAACTGGGATTTCTGATTTGACGTTCCAGTAGAATGGTTTGAGCGGTTTGCGTAAGCGTTCGAGCTGCAATTTGCGCGAACCAAAAGCGAAACCAGCGCGGCTTTTTTCGGTAAGCGCGAGTTGGCGCACGATTTGTGGACGCGAGCTTGAACGCAAGGTCAGTGCGGCTGCGGCGGCTTTTAATTTCAAGCCTTGACCGGCGACGAGCTTGACCGGGACTTGGGTGGCATCGGAGTCAGCGGTGACTTCAACCAGATGGTCGGCGACTTGGATGTCGACATTGGTGCCGTCGTTTTCTACCCCAAAGGCCGTACCGCGGACGGTGGCCACCACACCATTGGAGACGACGGAGAATTGTTCGGTGGGGCCAAGGAGGCGTTCGAAGCGTGTCCAGATATTGCCGGCGATCAATTGAATTTCTTGCGCGATTTCGCCGTCTTTTGAATCAGCGTCTGCTGGCAAAACCACAACCTTGGCACCTGCACTCAATTGCGATTCACCGGAGTCTTGGTAGATTAATGAGACTGTACCCTTGGTCACATCAATCTCATCACCGCCATAGACGGCTTGATTATCTTGAGCATCGGCTTGGGCGCCGTCACGTTTGACCGTGGCTTGTCCCCCATCGAGTTTGATAAAGGCGTATTGGCGTTCTCCCACAAATTGCCCAGCAGGAGGTTGGGTGACTTGATTAGTATTGGTGGTTGCCACGGTGGTGGTTGGTGGCGCTTGGACAATGCGTGGTCGTGGACGTGCACACCCAAAACCTAAAACCGAGATAGCAGCGACGACCAGCAAAAGACGGAAAGTTTTTTTCATACTCAAGGTTGTTCAGGTAAAAAATCAACGCGGAGTCCGGTTGATGTGGACTCGGGAGCTGGTGTTAGGGTAGCAGGAACCGGGATGGTCTTCAATGCAGGCAAGGTTCCTTGTTGAGCTGCGCGTTGCATGATGCGTGGAAAATAAAATTTGGCATAGGCATAATACCCAAGCCCACAAATGATGAGCAGAGCCATGATAAAGGCAAAACAGCCGCGTGATTGCATATCAAATCCCTTGAGCTTCTTCGGCCCCGCTTACTTCGGGGCGCGAACGAAAGAGTTTGCGATCGAGCACTTCTTTCATCTCGAGCAACTCTTGCGATTTGAGTAACCACGAGACGAGCAAAAAGGCGGCGAGCGCGGCAATGCTGGTCACACCCGCCTGCATCATCACGGCGAGAAAGGTACGCAGTGGAAACATGGTGCCCATGAATTGACGCACTGGATAACCGACCATGATAATGGCGGCCGAAGCTGCCAATGACTTGAGTGCTGGAGAAATGAGTTTATGTTCATCCAGACTTCCATAACGACGACGTAACATGAACCAGAGCAAGATGGCGTTGACGAGGTTAGACGCGACGAAAGCCGAGGCGAGGCCCATGATGCCGAACGCTTTGTAACTCACCGCGGCGACGCCGATATTTACGGCTTCGGCGATGACCCCGACCATGAGTGGGGTTTTGGTATCTTGTAAGGCGTAGAACGCGCGCGCGAAGACAGCGACAAAACATTGCGGCAATAATGAGAGCAAGAAAATTGCGAGCACGGATGCGGTGCGGATGGTGTCATCCCAATCAAATTGGCCGGCGCCGAGCAACATGCGCACGATTTGTGGCCGTAATAAATAAAAAATGGCCGTGATGGGTAAGATCATGAACAGGATTTTTCTCGAGGCGAAAATGAGACCATTGATAAACTCTGCGCGGTTTTTATCGGCGGCGGCGCGTGAAAGAAGGGGGAAGATAGCGACGGCATAGGAAATGCCGATGATGCCGACGGGGAAGGCTTGCAAGTTACTCGCGAGATTCATGATGGCGACCGAGCCAACCGACAATGTCGAGGCGAAGACTAATAAAATAACGAGATTCAATTGCGAGATGGCGAGGCCGGCGGTGCGCGGTAACATTAGCCAAAGAATGCGGCGGGCTCCGGCATGAGCCAGGCTGGGCGCTGGCAAGCGGCGTAAGCCGAGTTTGATGACGACCACGGCTTGTACCAGCAAATGCAAACAGGCACCAAGCACCACGCCCCAAGCCACACCGACAATCCCCATGCGCGGGACAAGAAAAACTGCGCCGAGGATGATGCCGAGATTGTAAAAAACGGGCGCCAGTGCAAAGGCGACGAAGCGGCGCATGGCTTGTAAGATGCCGCCCATGACGGCAGACATGCCAAGCAAAAAGGGTGACAAAAACATGATGCGCGAGAGGCGGACCACGACGTCGGTTTGTTCGGGTGTGAAGCCGGGGACGGTCCAGGGGACGAGCACCGGTGCGAAGATAGAGAGCGCCAGGCAGGCAATGCCCATTGAGAAGGCGACCACCGAGAGC
>JAYVTL010000143.1:0-5859 GCA_043788845.1 Candidatus Uhrbacteria bacterium | reverse complement strand
GGCCTGCCGTCGATCGCATTTTTTAAAGAACTTTTCTTGGGGAAAAGATTTTTAAAAAATACTCTCGACGTCACCCACGCTCACTTGGATCAACGGGGAGGGAGAAACAGACAGACACCTACCAACAATTCCCTGAGCGGAGCAGCAGCGGAGTCGAAGGGCGGGCGATCGGTGGGAATCCTTCGACAAGCTCAGGAAGTTGTTGATACGTTTAGGGGGTGAGGTGCGGAGTCGAAGGGTGGGGCGGATGGGCGGTCGGTCGGAATCCTTCGACAAGCTCAGGAAGTTGGCGGGAGTGGGGGGGTGTGGTGTGGGGGGTGGTGTAAGGAGATGTAAGAAGAGAGGTTATGGGTACATGGTTTCCCATCGACAATTCTCTGAGCGGAGCAGCAGCGGAGTCGAAGGGTCGGTCGGTTGGAGGTGAGATTGCTGTGTTGCTTGCAATGATGTCGTTAAGAAAGCGGATTGTTGTTTAAAAGATCTGTAAAAAATGGCTTAGAAGTTGGTTGGGGAAAAGCTGTGGATGGGGTTTTTGTATATAAGGAGGTTGGTGGCTGGGTGGTGGAAAGATTTAAATGCTGAAAAGTTGTCCACATGAGTGGTTAAATTGTACACAGGGGAAAGTTTATTTTTTGGCTTAGCTGGGCGATTAAATATCTCAGGTACGATATAGGTAACGCCTGAGACTGCTATGGCAGTTCGTGGGTGACATTGCATGTTTTATCGAGAGTCTCGTCCCTTGGGAAAAAAGTTTCGATCTTGGCTGATCGGAGGGATTTTTTGCGTCGCACTGTTGGCGGTGGCTTTGGTGGTGCAGATTCGTCAGGTACAGGCGGCGAATGGGATTAATCATGCGATTAATTATCAGGGGCGGTTGATGGATTCGAGTGGGTTGAATGTGGTGGATGGGACGTATGCGTTGAAATTTTCTTTGTATGATGCAGCGTCGGCGGGGACACGTTTGTGGTCGGCGTCGGGGACGACGGCGGTGCCGGTGGCGATTAATGTGTCGGTGACCAATGGGTTGTTTAGTGTGTTGTTGGGGGATACGAGTTTTCAAGGCCAGAATGCGTTTGCGGTGAATTGGAATCAGGATGGAGTGTATTTGGGAGTGACGGTGGCGGCGGATGCCGAGATGACACCGCGTAAACGAATGAGTGCGGTGCCGTATGCGTTTACTAGCGAAACGCTGCAGGGGAATTATGCATCGTCGAGTGTGGCTACGACTGGGGGTGCGTTGTTTGCGTTGAATCAGACGTCGACGACGGTAGCGACGGCAAATCGGACGGCATTGTCGATTGTGACGGCGGGAACATCGAACGTTTTTGATTATTTGTTGATTGGAAATAATGGAACGGCGGATGTGTTTAGCATTTCTCGCCAGGGGAATGTGACGACAACGGGGAATTGGGCGGCGCAGGGGAATATTGCATTGGGGACGAATGGGACGAATACGTTGACGGTGAATGGGCGATTGAGTTCGGATTTGATTCCGGCGACGGATTTGGTGTATTCACTGGGGAGTTCTTCGCTCAGATGGTTGGGGATTACGGTAGGAACGGTGACATCGACGATGGTGTTGGCGACGAATGTGTCGAGTACGAATATGTTGGTGATGAATGCGACGTCGACTAATGCGACGACGACAAATTTATTTGTGTCAGGGACGGCATCGACGACGCAATTATTTGTGAATGGGAAAAATGTTTGTTTGGCCGATGGGACAAATTGTATAGCTGGGTCGGTGTCGAGTTTGGCGCAGGTGACAAATATTGGCGCGATCACCAGTGCGACCTTGTTGTTGTTTGGTGGATTTATTGCGGCGTCATCGACGGTGACTTCGACTCTGACCGTGTTGGGGAATGCTGTATTGCAGGGACTGACGTTTACGAATGCCACGGGGAGCAATGTGACGACGACGAATATGTTTGTGTCGGGGACGGTGTCGACGTCGCAGATGTTTGTGAATGGGCAAAGTGTGTGTTTGCAGAGCGGGACGAATTGTCCGTCGACGAGTGGGTCGGTGACGTCTTCGACATGGCAATATAATTTGGCAAATAATACGGCGTTCTTGACGACGAGTACGCAGGATTTGTTATTGGGTGGAAATACCACGGCGACGGCTGGTTTTATTTGGGATTTTGGAGCCAATGGAACGTCGACGGTGTTGATCGGGGCTACGACAAATACGAATTTGTTTGTGGGGACGTCGACCTATGGCGGTGGGTTGAATGGAGGGTTCACCTTGAATGGGAATGATGTTTTGGTGCAGGGAATGTTGGGTTCGATTGAAGGGTTGTTTAGTGCGACGGGGGTAAGTGTGGGTTTGGGAATGACGTATGGTGACGGGTTTATTCGTAAAACGAATGGGAGTTTAGATATTAGTGGGTCATCGGGATTGTCATTGTCACCTACGAGTTTGGTCGTCACATCATCGGCGTCGATTTTGCCGGGGGTGACGGATACGTATACTTTGGGATCGACGAATTATCGGTGGTTGGGTTTGCAAGCGCAGAACGTGACGAGCACCAATGCGACAACAACGAATTTATTTGTGTCGGGTGTGGTGTCAACGACGCTGTTATATGTGAATGGCAAGACGGTGTGTTTGGCGGATGGGACAAATTGTCAGAGCGCGACGGGGATGACGTCTTCGACGTGGCAATATAATTTAGCAAATAATACGGCGTTTTTGACGACGAGTACGCAGACATTATTTGTTGGCGGAAGTACGACGGCGACGTCGGCGTTTACGGTGGTGAATCCGAGTGGGAATGGGACATCGACGGTGACGTTTGGGGCAGGGACGAGTCGGGCGGCGCTGGTGGGGATTGGGATTGCGGCACCGGCACAAGCATTGGAAGTGAAGGGAGATATTAAGAATGTGATGCAGGTTGGGCAAAGCTTGAATACCTTGGGTGAGGTGACGATTGGGGCATCGGGTCAACCGTATGATGTGACGGTGGTGGGGAAATTGGCGTATGTGGCGAATCTGAATGGGAATTTTAGTGTGGTGGATGTGCAGTCGCCGCAAGCCGTGCGGGTATTGGGATCGACAGGGATTGGTGGGGGGTCGCAGGTGTATACCTTGGCGGTGGCAGGTAGATATGCGTATTTGCCAAACTATGCGAGTAATACGTTGCATACGGTAGATACGTCGGATCCGACGCATCCGCTGATGGTGGCGACGACGACGTTGCCTGGTGGAACATCTCCATCGAGCATTGTGTTGTCGAATGGGTATGCGTATATTGGTGGACTGACTTCGGCGACGATTCGGGTGGTGGACATTTCGAATCCATTATCACCAGTGGTAGTAAATTCTGCAGCATTGGGTTCGAGTACCAATGCTTGGAGTTTGTCTTTGCAGGGACATTATTTGTACGCGTTGAGTTATGATGCGACGACGTTGCAGGTATTGGATATTTCGAATCCTCGTTTGCCAGTTTTGATCTCGACGAAAACGTTAACCAGTGGAACGGGTGGTGGGAGTGCGCATAGTTTGGCGGTGAATGGGCAGTATGCGTATGTGAATAATAGCGCGTCGGGGACATTGGGGATTATTGATATTTCGAATCCGGTGGCGTTGCGAGGAGTGGCAACTTCGACTCTGGGGAGCGGATTGAGTCCGTATAATATTTTTGCGGTGGGTCGGTATGTGTATACAGCGAATAATATTGGGGACTCGTTGAGTGTGATTGATGTGGCGAGTGCGACGGTGCCAGTGATCACGTCAACGACGACTTTTCCTGGGTCATCGCATCCAACTGGGGTATTTGTGGCGGGAACGAATGTGTATGTGACGCGACAAGATAGTGTATTGAGCGTGTTGGATGCCAGTGGCATTGAGACGACGTCGCTGTTGGCGCATTCGGCGGAGGTGGGGACTTTGCAGGTGGTTGGGAATGCAACGTTTGCGAATCAGATTTTGGCGTATGGTTTGTTATTGGGTGCGGGTGGGATTTTTTCTGAAGGGAGTTTGGCGATTGCTTCGACCAATACGACTTCGACTTTTGCTTTTGCGGTGTCGTCGACTATTGGGGAGTTTTCTTCTCGCCTAACGGTGGGGGGAGTGAATGTCTGTCTGGAGAATGGAACGAATTGTGCGTCGGCTAGCGGAGGCGGGGTGACGTCTTCGACCTGGCAATATAATGTAGCGACTAATAGTGCGTTTTTGACGACATCGACACAAACATTGTTGGTGGGTGGGCGAACATTAGCGACGGCGGCGTTTTCGGTGGTGAATCCGGGGGGTGGGGCGACGGCGACGGTGAGTATTGGTGGGGCCTCGAGTCAGCCGGCGTATTTGGGGATTGGGATGGCGACGCCGACGGAAGCATTGGATGTGACGGGGAATATCAATAATTTATTGCATGCTAGTCAAACGACGCGGACTTTGTCGTCGAATACGATTGGCTCGGGTCCGCATGGGGTATTTGTGAGTGGACGGTATGCATATATGGTGTTGGATGGGAGTTCGAGTAATAACTTTAAGGTGATTGATGTGAAGGATCCGACGAATCCGGTGACGATTGGGACGACGTCATTGCCGGGGACTGCGCATAATTATGTATATGTGCAGGGGAAATATGCCTATGTGGCCAATGGGCAGACAGGGCAAAATTCGATGTCGGTGGTGGATATTTCGAATCCGGTGGCGCCATGGGTGGTGGGGACGGGGACGACGGGAGCTCATCCGGACAGTATTTTTGTGAGTGGGAAGTATGCGTATACGCCAAATGAGACGGCGGGGACAATGTCGGTGATGGATATTTCGAATCCGACGACGCCGGTGTCGGTGGGGACGGCGACGGTCAGCACGACACCGGATTATGTGTATGTGCAAGGACGGTATGCGTATGTTTCGAATTTTTCGACGAATAATTTGTCGGTAGTGGATGTGTCGAATCCGACGGTGCCAGTGACGGTGGGGACCGCGGTGGCAGGGTCAGGGCCGATTGGGGTGGCGGTGAGTGGAAAATATGCGTATGTAGCGAATAATAGTAGTAATAATGTATCGATCGTAGATGTGTCGAATCCGGTGGCGCCGCGGACGGTGGCGACAACGACGGTTGGAACATCGCCGTATAATTTGACGGTGAGTGGCAGATATTTATATGTGACGAATTATGGTGGAGGCATGTCGATTATTGATATTGCGAGTTCTACGGCACCGGTGAAGGTGGCGAGTTCGACGGTGGGGAGTCAACCAATTAGTGTGTTTGTGAGTGGACGCTATGCGTATACGGCAAATTTTGGGGATGGCACCATGTCAGTGGTGGATATTTTTGGGACTGAAACGAATGGATTGATTGCGCATAGCGCTGAGATTGGGACATTGCAAGTGTTGAATGATGCACAAGTAGCGAATAATTTTACGGTGGGTGGTGGTTTGGCCATTGGTCCAAATGGAATGTATTCAGAAGGGGTGATGAGTATTAATACGTCGAGTACGGGGGTGAATGCTGCGATTATTAGCAATCGATTATCAAATACGGTGGCTGTATTGAATGTACAAGGTGGGTGTGGCAATGCCGATGGAGCCACGGATTTGATGTTGGTGGGGAATAGTACGGATGGACGAAAGTTTAGCGTGCGGTGTGATGGCACGGTGTTTGCGGATGGGGCGTATTCGGGAGCGGGTGCTGACTATGCGGAGTATTTTAGGATTGCAACAAGTACGGTGATGGTACCGGGGAATGTGGTGGCTTTAAGTAGTTCGTCGGCGACGGGGACGGTGGTGTTGAGTACGGCACTGGCTCGCGAGAGAACGATTGGGGTGGTATCTACACAGCCAGGTTTCTTGGGGAATGGGGCGGCTGATACTTCAACTGCGGTGGTGGTGGGTTTGATGGGGCA
>JAYVTL010000142.1:0-4782 GCA_043788845.1 Candidatus Uhrbacteria bacterium | reverse complement strand
GCAAAAAGAGTTCATCTCTTCGCCGTCCGGATGCGCTCTTTTTTTATTTCTTGGCGAGCTGACGCAAAACGAAAAAGCCATGCCGAACTTTTCCCGGCTTCACTTCGTGCTGATCGACCACTTCAAATCCGTGTTTTGCAAAAAATGCATTCCATTCAACCATACTCCGATAATTGTGGGGCGCGTCATCAGCTATCTCTAGATTTATTTTGCGATCTTCGCGCTCGACTAGCTGTTGTTCGGCTGCGGAGTCAACAAGGTCTTCGGCCATAAATAGATAGCCGTCATGTTTGAGCACACGCTTTACTTCATCAAAAATTTTGCCATGCAATGGCTCATCAATATGATGCAAGACGAAATTGAGGGTGACACCATCAACCGAAGCAGCTGCGACATCCTGCATGTGTTCGGCGCGATTGTGGGTTTCGAGATAGGTGCTGTCATGCGCCAAGGTTTGCAAACGCTCGGCAACCGGCGCGGCCAGGTAGTCGTCCGGGTCTAGACCGATGATGGTGGAGCCTGGCAAAATCATGTCCATCTCGTCCATTTCATGACCTTTGCCAGAACCGATGCTCACCACCGTCACGCCTTGCTCGACATTGTTTTGCTTGAGTACGCCAGGTTCTTTATATTTAATCCGCGGCGCCAAATATCTGCCAACTTTTAATTCTTCAACTATCCAATCGGCGCGTTGGGTTAAGGCTGTATCAACCGGGCCGCGCGTAAAGGCGCGAATGACTTGCTCGCGCATGCCATGACGTTTTGCTTCGGGCGAGGCTGGTATTACAAATGGATTTTTTTCAGAGCTCATAGCAGGCAGTATCGCATATCCAGCCTAAATAAAATACTCTGCTTTTTTGAGCTTTTTGGTTATTAGCCCGCCACCGGGTGCCAGGTATGCATCTCTGTTGCAAGCTGTAGCATTCCGGCAGAATGGGCAGCGGCGATGACCGAGCGTAGGCATTGGTATTCGGTTTTGAAGTCATGGGTACCGGCGCACCATAAATGTGGTTCAGCCTTGGAGCGTGCTAAGACTTCGTCAACGGTGAACCAGGCGAAGCACTCCACCTCGCCGGGCTGGGGCACAAATTCATGCACCGCACGATCACAAATAGTGACAAATTCTCGCACCCAAAGACGAGCTGCATCAATGCGCGTGGTGCGCCATGAGAAAACCTGCGCAGCCGTGACCAGGAGACCCGCTTCTTCTTCAACTTCTTTTAAGGCATTGGTTTCGTAGGTTTCGCCACTTCCCACATGGCCACCCAGATGGGTAGACCAAACACCGGGCAAACGCTCTTTTCCCAGTGAACGCTGGTGACATAAAATTTCACCCTTTGAATTCATGACGAAAACATTGGTGGAACGACACCAGGCGCCAGTAGCAATCGCTTGCGCGCGAGGCAAACACGAACCAAGAACCGCACCCGTTTCGGGGTGAACAATTTCTAATTCTTCCATATTTTTTGAGACACTGCTGGCTTGGCCAGCGTATTAGTTTTTAGGACGTGGCTTTGCCTTTGTCCAAAGAAAGCCAGTTCCCCATTTCCCCGTCTCAATGCGTCGCATCGGACGGGGTGTGAACTTTTTTCTTTGGGCAAATACCCAGCGACACGCTAAACGGCAACATAACAAAAAAGCACATTTTGATCAAGAGAAAAAATGCCGCTATGGACCGTCATAAAAATCAAACCCCGACCAGATCATTGGTCGGGGTCGTTTGAAGGGAAAGTGCTGACTGCATAATCTTCGTAGAAGCTTACGTACGATGCTACGCGCTTCTTTCCACGTGATTTCCTTGCCTTCGGCACTTGCAGCTTTGCGCACGTCACGCGCCATCTTGAATGCGATGAAACTTGTGACCTTCTCCTGGCCTGCAGGAGATGGGTCGTCTTCCAATGTGCGGTTGATCGCTTCCTCCGGATTGCGATTGAGCCACGTCTCGAAACGTAGCATCTGCGAGACCTCGAGCGACATACCCAACCGCAGACTCGTCGTTAGCTGAATTGCCAGCATCGGAACCTGTCGCTGAATGAGCTGGAACTGCAGGTCGAGCCGCTGGACCATTTGTAGACCCGGCTTGGTGCTCGCGATCGAGCTCTCGTAGACCGGGGGTAGGATCGACGCATCCTCGATGTACAACCCGGCCTCATCGATCGTATCGAGCGCGAAGATTGCGGTTGCGAGATCTGCGTCGGAGAGTGTTTTCCACGGAATCGTCCAGAGCTGACGAGGGCCGTGTTCGGCTTCGACTTTCGCCCCGCTTCGGAGAGAAGCGGCCAGCCGGCGCTTACCACGCCACATGCCTTTGTCATCTATCCTGACGCCACCAGGCAGGGTCAGCGACCGCAGCTCCGCCAGGTCGAAGGGCACCAGCTCAACGAAGAGGTTCTTCGCATCGATGCCGAGCGCCAAGATATTGAGCGTTCCGGGGAGGCTATCGTACGCCATGAAGCGTCGATCTCCTTCACCCGTAAGCATCTCTGACCCCGGTAGCTCTTCGTTGCGTACGTTGCAGTAGTAGGACCCCGAAGGTTCCGTAAAAACCTTGATCAACACCTCGATCTGCTTGCCCAAAAGGCCAAGCTCGATCGCAGGACTACTCCGGTTCGTTGCCGCGTTCATTTCTGAAAGACCCCTTTCATCGAGCCGAAATGGCACCGATCGTTCAGTATCTATCACAAAAAAAACGCGATTGTCAACGGATACAAAAACTCCCCGTAAGGGGAGTTTTTTGATCTTGCGATTTAACG
This sequence comes from Candidatus Uhrbacteria bacterium, assembly GCA_043788845.1. Lineage (GTDB taxonomy): Bacteria > Patescibacteriota > Patescibacteriia > 2-12-FULL-60-25 > 2-12-FULL-60-25 > JADZEJ01. The sequence goes on along the minus strand of JAYVTL010000142.1, from coordinate 2,029 downwards.
CTTTGACCACTGTGGTGCACGGCGTGCGCCTTTGAGACCAAATTTCTTGCGTTCTTTTTTGCGTGGATCGCGCATCAAGTAACCGAGTTTTTTGAGCGCGGTGCGGAAGGTTGGATTGAGTTCAACCAAGGCGCGTGAGAGGCCGTGGCGGGCGGCTTCGGATTGGCCGCGGATGCCGCCACCGAGCACCTTGATGCTCACATCAACCGCACCTTGTTGGCCGGTGACCTTGAGAGGAGCCACGATCTGTTCTCGCAAATCGTAGGTGTTAAAATAGGTATCAAATGGCTTGTCATTGACCACGATTGAACCTTTGCCATTTTTAATCAAACGGACGCTGGCAATCGAAGTTTTGCGACGACCGATGGCACCGATATACGAACCGCCTTTGCCGGCTTTGCTGGCTTCAATTTCTGCAGCATCGAGAGCCTCGACGACGGCTTCGTCGGTGACAGCTTTCTTTTTGGCAGGCGCCTTTTTGGCGGCTGGCTTCTTTTTTTCTTCGACGGCGACCTCGGTCGTGTCGATGGTGTCTTTGGTGGTTGCCATAGTGATTAGACGATAATCAAACGCTTCATGCGAGCGGTTTGGGTGCGGTTCTTAGGCAACATGTACTTAACTGCATGGCGCAAGATTTCGCCTGGGTTTTCTTCACGCAAGGTCGAGACCTTGGTTTGCTTGATACCGCCTGGGCGGTTTGAGGAACGAAAGTGGACTTTTTGCTCCCACTTCTTGCCGGTAAACACGAGCTTGCCAGCATTGGAAACTTTCACAATGTCACCAGCATCAATATGCGGGACATAGCTTGGTTTGTGTTTGCCGATCAAGAGCATCGCGATGCGCGTTGCCAAACGACCCACAACTTTGTCGGTTGCGTCGATCTCGATTGTCGCCCGTTTTACGGTGGGCGTCCCGGGTTGTTTGGTCCAAGGCATACTTAGTCTTTGATGAGTTGCAATTGTGCGATTTCGGCGCCATCACCTTGGCGGCGGCCGAGCTTGATGATCCGGGTATAGCCACCATTGCGCTTGGCATAGCGGGGACCGATTTCTTCGAGCACCTTATTGACCGCGGACTCAACCGTCAAGACGGCCATCAAGCGGCGACGAGACGTCAGGGTCTTTTCGCGACCAACCGTGATCAAGCGTTCAACCATCGGTTTGACGGCTTTGGCTTTGGCGAGCGTGGTATTGATATTCTCGTAGAGAATCACGCTGGTGATGAGATTCCGAAGCAGGGCCTTGCGCGGGCCATTCTTGCGGTCGAGGGTTGCCCCTTTGCGGTTATGTTTCATAGGAGATGTCTTTCAGCAGGTTCAAGTGGTCGAGCAGGATGGCTACGGCGCCTTTGCAAGCGTCGACTGCGTCCATGGTGCCGTCGGTTTCGATCGAGAGGATGAGCTTGTCGTAGTCAGTCTTCTCACCCAAGCGAGTGGCTTCGACTTTGTAGGACACGTTCATGACGGGGCTGTACAAGGCGTCGATGGCGATGGTGCCGAGTTCGAGTTTTTCTTTCATCCGCTCTTCTGTGGTGCGAAAGCCGCGACCTTGCGCGATGGTCACTTCCATTTCGAAGTTGGCAGATTTATCGGTGAGTGTGGCGAGAACCAAGTCCTTGTTGATGATTTCAATGTCCGCATTCTTCGAGAACTCCCCGGCCGTCACCACCTTTTCGCCTTTGACGGCAAGCGTGAGTTTGACAGGCTCATCGGAGTAACACTTCATGCGCAAGGTTTTGAGGTTCAAGATGATTTCGAGCACGTCTTCCTTTACACCTGGCAAGGTCGAGAACTCATGGTCGGCGCCCTTGATCTTGACGGCGGTCACAGCTGCACCCGAGAGCGAGGAGAGCAAGACGCGGCGGAGCGCATTGCCCACGGTCGTGCCGTAACCTTGCATGCATGGTTCAACAGTAAGGACGCCCTCATGAGGACGTTCACCTTGGGTGAAATGAATTTTGGATGGAAGAAGAAGTGACTCCATAGAGAATGGAAAAAGGATCGATTAGCGCGAATAAAATTCGACGATGA
>JAYVTL010000141.1:0-8441 GCA_043788845.1 Candidatus Uhrbacteria bacterium | reverse complement strand
GTTTTGAGTTCACCGCTTGCGCGGCGGTTTACTATCCTTCAAAGCGGCAACCGCCTTGAGCGCTCCTGGCGTGCCGAGCTTGGTCAGCGTATCCAGCAGCTCCTTCTTCATCATGCCAAAGGTCCAATTGTCGAAGCTCCGTTCTTCAAGCTCCGGCTTGAGCACCCACAGCATGTAGCAAATGGTGTGCTCGGGCTCGCAGTCACCCGTCGGCCACTCATGTCGCACCAACAGTTGGTACGACGAGCGCGCTTCGGCATCCGTCGGATCACGCTTGAGCTTGAAATCAATGCCCAGCGCGTCCTCGAGTTGAAACATGTCACGAATCGCCACCATCGAGCCACTGCTCTTGGGCAGTGGCGGCGGCGGTCGAAACGACTTCGCATCCGGCGCCGCATTGAAGATCTCCGAACCAATGCGCGTTTCTGCGACACCACCCATTTGCATCCCCACCACCTGGTCGAGAGGCATAGGCGGCGCTTCAGGGAAATCCGAGGCTGAAGCCGTTGGAGCAGCTTCATCCGCCGTCGGCGCTTGGAGCTCGGTCCCGCGCGTCGACATGGCAATGGCATCGATGCCACCCAGCAAATCCGCAAACTCCTCATCATCCAAGTCGCTCGCATCGGCTTCGCCAATCTCGACCACCGTGGAATCAGGCCCACGCCCGATTTCCTGTCCGTTGAGATCGCTCGGCAGCGCCGGTGCTTCGAGCATACCGTCCCCCGCAGCCTCCCGCAGCATCTCGGATTCCAGCAAGTCCACACTCGGGGCACGCATGGTGACCAAAGCTTCGGGCTTGGCCGTTTCGCGTCGGCTGGTCGGTTCCGTCATCGGCATCCGCGACCGTGGAATATCCACGGCCAGCACGGCGTCGTCGTCTTCGGGCGGGGCTGGATCCGTCGACCTGCGTCGTGGATCCTCACCAGCCCGTGCCAGCGCCTCTTCGATGGTGAGCGTCCCCGGTGGACGTTCCTCCGGTCTGGCGTCGAGTCCCTCCGCTTGGGGAGGATCTGACGCCGTCAGCCTTTTGGGCTGGGAACTCCGCTCCGCTTCGATGCGGCGACTTCGATGTCGTCATCACTCAGCAACTCATCTGCCTCTCCGCTCTTGGGCGGCGGCAATGGCGGGGGAGTCTTCGATCCCGGCGTCGCAGCCACCGTCTTCGGCGGCTCGTCGTTCTTGGGCTCGTCGGCGTACTTGTGCTTGATCGCCATCGTGGCAATCACGCCTTCCCAGATCTCCGGCGAAGGCACGCAGTCGACGATGAGCACGATGCCCACCAGCTTCACAAAGTCCGCTTCGGTGAACGCCTTCTTCTCTTGCGCACTCGCGAACGTCGCTTCGAGCACCTTCACTCGCATCTCCTCGGGCAGACATTGCGTCAGCCGCAACACCTTGATGCCCTCGACGATATCGCGTTCGCTGATCAGCTTGTGCTTGAGCGCGTTCTCGAGATGAAACACCAGCAAGCTCTTGGCCCGCGTGTGCTTTTCCTTGTCGCTGGCCGGCGTATTCCAGTACACGCCCTCGGTATTGAACTGCCACAGCTCGGTCGCCTTGAGATGTCGCACACGATCATCCGCCGGAAACAAGCTGACAATATCCGCCGGCTCGACCACGCCCTCTTCGAGCGCGATCTCCAGATCGGTGCCGCACGAGTCCGCCGTCTTCTTGGCGCTCATCACGACCTTCTCGCTGGCAATGCCACTCGGCACCAGGATGCCCGCGCGCTTCTTGGCCTCTCCCTTGAGTGCCTCGCTCATGATCTTCATCGGCGAGAAATGCCGAATGAAATCTTCGGGACTGCGCTCCTTCGACGCCAGCGTGAACACGATTACTTCGGACAAAAACTTCTGCGAGATCTGCTGCAGTTCGCTCTTGAACGGCACGGCTTCTGCCGTCGACGCAACGACCTCGGACTTGGGATTCGTTTCGACCATGACTTCCTCCTTAGAACGACGAAATGACGGGGGTTTGGATGAAAACTAAACTGAAAAGAGCCAGCAGCACCATACCAAAAGAGCCCAGTTTGTCAAGGCTCTTTGGCTGAACTCTGCTTTTGTCCTACGCCTTCCCCGCGCTCCCAAATAATTTCATCTTTCGCATGGCCACTTCCTTCATCAGGATATTCGCGGGCTCCATCAACTTGCGTGGGTCAATCACCTTGGGCAAATCATCCACCGCCTCACGCACCCCCGCCGTAAAGGCCAGCCGCAAATCCGTATCAATATTGATTTTCGCAATCCCTAGCTTGATGGCTTTCGTAATATCGACATCCAATACGCCGCGAGCCGCTCCCAACTTTGCTCCATGTTTCTCGGCCAACGCCTTTACATCCTCAAGCACTCCCGATGCCCCATGCAGCACCAGCGGCATCTTCACCAGTTTCGCAATCTTTTGCAACCGTTCCAAATCCAAATGTGTCTTCCCCTTAAACTTAAACGCCCCATGCGCTGTCCCAATCGCAATCGCCAACGCATCGCACCCTGTAATCTTGGCAAATGCGGCCGCACCTTCAGGGTTCGTTAGGTGTGCATCTTTCTCTTCCACGCTCACAAAATCTTCAATCCCCGCAATCGCCCCGATCTCGGCCTCCACACTTGCACCCTTGGCATGCGCCAATTTCACCACCTGTTGCGTCATCTTAATATTCTCCTTCTCCGGCAACGCCGACCCATCAAACATCACACTGGTATACCCATTCGCCAACGCCATTTTCACAAATTCCATTTTCTTCCCATGATCCAAATGCATCGCCACCGGTATCTTCCCCTTGGCCGCCACGCGAATCATCGCCGCCAAGTATTCAATCCCCGCATATTCAATCGCACCCTCGGACGTCTGCAAAATTACCGGCGATTTCATTTTCTCTGCTGCCGCAATAATCGCCTTTACCATCTCGAGATTATTTACGTTCATTGCCGGCACCGCATAACGTTTGGCACGAGCCGGGATCAATAGTTTTTTTGTCGTAACGAGCATAGAAAAAAGAAAAAGAACTTAAATTTTTTGCGTGGCCTTTACTTTAAGATTGGCTTTGAGTCGTGTTTTCAAATCCGCGCTCTTCAACAAGCCGCGCTGCGGACCCACATGCTCAATCACACTCGATGCCATGGCTGAACCCGCCCGCAATGCTTCTTCAAACGACGTGTCCATCAAGATCATCGACGTCACTGTCGCGGCAAAGCTGTCACCCGCCCCCGTCGTTTCAATCCGCTTGCCAGGGAATACCGGCATAAACCAATGGCTCGCGCCATCCGTGCCATGTGCGCCATTCTTGCCATCCGTAATCACCACCCGCTTCGCCCCCATCCGATGAAAAGCCTCCAAGCGCGGTCGAACTTCATCGCCATCGCTCACCAAAGCCGCCGCTTCTTCACGATTGAGAATAAATAAATCACTCCGCGCCACCAACTTTTTAAAGGTTGGAATTAATCCTTCTTTCACATGAGTCGTCCCCGGTTGAAACGTAAAAAAAATCTCGGGATGCGCTTTCAAATATGCCAGTAACTTCCCATCAAAGCCCGTATGATTATTCCCCATCGCAGAATAATAAATCCCGCGCGTGCTTGGCAGCTTGGGCAGCGCAAAAGTCCGTGGTTGAAAATACACCAACTGAGTCTTTTCCCCTTTGAAGTCAATAATGGTCGACTCCGACGTCGGATGTTTTTTATCTGTCATCACTAAACCAATATCTACCTTCTCTTGCGCCAAGTGTTCATAAATATGCCGCCCCGCATAATCCGCCCCAATCCACGTCACCAGCGCCGATCTCAACCCCAAGCGCGCCGCACACACCGCCGCATTCGCGCTATTCCCGGCCGCCGGCACCTTCACCACCCGGTCCACCGGAATCTTCTCGCTATAATGCAAACACAACAGGCATTCGCCTTCATGCAAGGTGCACTGAATCGTCGCATCATGGATCATGTAAAACACATCCCGCAACGATTCCCCAACCGCAATCAAATCAAACTGTGGAGCGACTTTTGCCATATGTCAGCAGGATATCAGCTACGCCGCAGCGGGGGAACCATAAGCACCCAAAGGTGTCTTTAATGCAAGAACTTCTTCCCTCCCACCTCCTCCTGCTCCCTCCCCGTTGATCCAAGTGAGCGTGGGTGACGTCGAGAGTATTTTTTAAAAAATCTTTTCCCCAAGAAAAGTTCTTTAAAAAATGCGATCGACGGCAGGCCCCACGCGAAAATCTATATTTTGTATTTTGGAAAACCACGGCCCCCAACCCTTCTCCAGCCAATAAAAAAGTCCCCCGTGAAGTTCGGAGGACTTTTTGTAAGTAGAGGTCACTGCGAGTGGTGGGCTTGGGTGCCCCCGCCGCAATGCAGCCGAGTGATTCTGCTTGCGCATCCATCAGCTCAACCGTTTCGATCTCAAGGCGCAAGCGACCTTGCATGCTCGGCAGCATTGCCATCAGTGCCGCCCCCGCCAGCCCATCTTTTTCGAGCCCCGGCATCGCCATCCCATGAAACATCGTCAGCGAGTAGGGGACCGTCGCCTCATCGCCCGTAAAGTTGTCGATCTTGCGCGCCACATACCCTTGGCTGGGCTGAAATGGCAAAATCTCAAACAACATGGTGCTACGCTTTTTCTCAAAGCGCCGTCGAAAAGAAAACGTCACGCGCGAACTCATCCACGCATCTGGGATGTCCGTGGCATCTGGCATCCAATGCAGCTCGGTCATGCTCAAACCTGCTCCACTGGGAATGGTCCGCAGCGTTTGCATAGTGCGCACATCTGCATCGTACAGCGACAACCGCGTAATCACGCGACCGACCCATACCTTGCTCGGCGGCAGCACCTTCCAGCCCACCAAGTGGGCAGCGAATGGCTGTTGCACATCGATCCCGACCAGCCGTTCGCGCCATTCGAGCGCGACCAAGTCAAAGGTTGGCACCTTTTGCAATTCAATCCGCGCCGAAGGATACAAGCCTTGCCCATGCATTTCGCAGGCCGCCAGCCATTCCTCCTGCGTCGGCGGCCCCTGCGCGCCCGGCGCCACACTTTGCGGTTCATGCACCCGCACGGCATTCAAACATCCAAGGTTTAGGCTAAGCACCACGACCGACCACAGCAGCTTCCAGTTTTTCATGGCGCCCTCCAGTTGTAAAAAGACCTAGTAACCAGTGTAAAGCGATTGCGAGAAAAAACAAAAGGCCGCTGTCAAGCGGCCCTCCAACCAACTATTTCCTCCTCCCCATTACTTTTCTCACTGCCTCAACCACATCTTTCGCCTTCATGCCATATTTCGTCAGTAATTCATTCATCTCGCCACTCTCCCCAAATGAATCCGGCATCCCCACCATCTCGAGCGGCACCGGCGTATGTCGTCCCAAACTTTCTGCCACCGCCCCCGCCAACCCACCGATGATTTGATGCTCTTCCACCGTCACACACCCACCCGTCTTCTTCACACTCGTCTCGAGCAGTGCATCATCAAATGGTTTCAACGTATGAAAGTTAATCACCTCCGCCTCAATGTTTTCTTTCGCTAATATCTCGGCGGCCAACAACGCCTCATACACCAATGGCCCACACGCCGCGATCGTCACATCCTTTCCTTCGCGCATCACCAGCGCTTTCCCAATCTCAAATGGCGTCTCGGCGGTTGTCATCACCGGCGTCTTTTCGCGCGCAAAGCGAAAATAACACGGACCAACAAACTTAGCGATGGCGAGCGTACACTTGCGCGCCTCCTCGGCATCACAAGGCACCAATACCGTCATATTGGGCAACACTCGCATAATCGCTATGTCCTCCAAAGCTTGATGCGTCGCCCCATCCGGTCCCACCGATATGCCAGAATGTGCACCCGCGATTTTCACATTCGCCTTGGTATAACACACCGACACTCGCGTCTGATCCCAAGTCCGGCCCGGCACAAATACCGCATACGACGACACAAACGGGATCTTCCCACTTAATGCCAGCCCCGCTGCCACGCCCATCATATTCTGTTCGGCCACGCCACACTCCACAAACCGCTCCGGATACGCCTGCTGAAATGCCAAGACCCGCGTACTCTCGGACAAATCCCCAGTCAGCACCATCACGCGCGGTTCGGTCTTCCCCAATTCAAGCAATGCCTGACCATACCCATTCCGCGTCGGCACTTGCTCGACGGTAGGGGACAATACATGCGGATTCAAGCTCGGATGCAGCATATTATTCATGTTCACTATTGATCATTCCTCCAAGTGTTCGCAATTCCATCAACGCCACCTTCGCCTCTGCCTCGGTTGGCGGCTTGCCATGCCATTCAAATTTATTTTCCATAAAACTCACGCCCTTACCCGGGATGGTATGGCAAATAATCACCGTCGGTTTTTCATAAATCGCTTGTGCTTGCTCGGCCGCCTCCACGATCTCGCGCAAATTATGGCCATCAATCTCAATCACATGCCAATTAAATGCTCGAAACTTGTCAGCCAGCGGCTCTAGCGGCATCACATCTTCGGTAAACCCATCAATCTGAATATTATTCCGATCAATAAAAGCCGTCACCTCATGCAACTTGAGTTTCCCCGCTAACATAAACGCTTCCCAAGTCTGCCCTTCATCCAATTCCCCATCACTCATCATGAGCCAGGTATGCCAGGTCGGTAATTTATCCGCCTGTGGATGCGCCTCATTCGTCCGCGCATTCATCCGAGCAGCAATCGCCATACCCACGGCCTGCGAAGTCCCTTGTGCTAAGGGCCCGCCACACGTTTCAATCGGTATTTCTGGCGAGAAATGTGTATTCGAATGTCCCTGCAAACGCGAACCAAACTTGCGCAAGGTCGTGAGCTCTTCTCGCAAAAAATATCCGCGGTTGGCGAGCGTTGCATACAGCACCGGGCAAATATGTGCGTTTGAGAGCACAACCCGGTCCCGATCCGCGGCCCCACGGTTCTCTGGCGTGATCTTGGCAATCTGGTAATACAAGGCCGTAAACACATCAGCCATTCCCAGCGGCCCAGCACTATGTCCGCTCTTTGCCGCCAGCAACATCGAAATAATGTCCTCGCGAATTTGCAACGCCGCTTTTTCCATGGTGCGCACTCGATTATCAGTCAACATCTGCCTATTGTAATCGAGGGTTGACATTCAAGCCAATTCCACGTAGGAAAACTCTACGTTCGTTCACAAACACGGAGGTCATCATGAACAAATCCAAGCTTTCGCAGCAAGCCGTTGAATTTCATGCGCAACTCGTCAAAGCCGGCCTGACCGCGGACCTGCGCGACTATGTCATCGCCAGTCCCGCTCTAGCCTCATTGACGATCATGTTTCTCAAGTCACAACTGACTCAAGAACGCCGGCTGCAGCTTGATTCAATCCTCGAGCACCAAGTCCGCGCCACCCAGCTCAAGGCCCTACATATCAAAGCAAACAAAGCTCGCTGGCCCGGGCCGCGTCTCCAAGCCGCCGCCTTTGTTGAGCCCGACAACACCCAACGGATCAGTCGAATCTGCCAGTACCAACTTCGCCAAGACATCACCCCCAGTCAGCGCTGGGTCTTGGTGCCATACTACAACTCCATCGCCGACTTGGTGGACATGGCGCTCTTCACTCATGCGCAGCAGACGTCGATGTTGTCTGATGAAGTCTTGTCCTCCTTGCCCAAGTGCCGCCTGGTCTCACCCCGCAAGGATCTCTACTGGGAGCTGATCGACTTCATGGCCTATCCACTCACCGCCCCCGCCGCTGTCCCGGCAGGGAAAGCCGCCGGACTCGGTGTCCTGGCCGCCATCATGCATTCCATCAGCTGGTTGCAAGCGGCACCCAGGTCAAGTTGGGCCTTCAACCTCGGCGACATCGAATGTCGCGAGCGAGGCAAGCGCAAGTGGGACTCGGTGCTCTCGCTCCGCGTCGACCGTCACCTCTCACTCGACTTCGATACCTGCAACAAGCAGCGCGCCAGTCAGCGCCGTTTCAACCCCACGGTCATCGAACGCATCAAGGTCGAATGATCTTTCTCGCAAAACAAAACTCCTCCGAAGGATTTCGGAGGAGTTTTTTTCAATCCGTGAATGTTTAGTTCACGACATTGACCGTGCCCTTCATCACTGGATGAATGGTGTCATTGTAATTGAACGAACCAACCGTATTGAAGGTATAGCTATAATCCTTGTTATAGTCCAAGTCACCCGAGCTTTGGCCATTGATCGACACATTGTGGGCTGGGCCGTCATAGTTGGTCCAGGTCACGGTCGTGCCTTTCTTCACCGTCAGCGAAGAAGGAACAAACCCGTTATCAACCGAGCCGATCGAAATCGTCATCTTGGTTGGGTCGAGTTGCTTGTCCATGCTAATCGTCGCTGCCGTATTCATCACGTCAGCTGGTTTGAAGTCACCAGCCATGCCAATAGCCGTACCGATCTTGTAGTTCCCAAAGAATGCATCAGGCACATCGTCGATGCGGCTCTGCCAGGTTGGTC
>JAYVTL010000140.1:0-2316 GCA_043788845.1 Candidatus Uhrbacteria bacterium | reverse complement strand
GGTGACACGTTTGACGCACAAGCCCAATGATCAGTATGAGCCGATTGCCAAAGATGCGAATTCTGATCAGGTGGAAACTTTGCAAAAGCTGAATCTTGATGGTGTGGCTTTTGTGAAGACGCAAGCACGCATGTATCCAGAAAAAGGCGTAGGTGGGCAATTAGTCGGCTTTGTGTCAGACGATGCAACGGGTGTGGTTAAGGGTCGGTATGGTTTAGAGAGTTCATATGAGAAAGAATTGGCGGGTGTACCAGGAAGTTTGATGGCAGAAACGGATGCCGGAGGCCGGCGGCTTATTTTTGGGCAGACGGATATTCGTGAGGCGGTGGATGGTTCGAATTTGATTTTGACGATTGATCGTACGATTCAATACAAGGCCTGTGAAATTGCGCTGAACGCGAAAAATCATCATCAAGCTGATCGGACATCTATTGTAGTGATGGATCCGCAGACGGGGGCAATTCTCGCCATGTGCAGTGCGCCGGATTTTGATCCGAGTGATTTTGGGAAGGTGAGTGATGTGGGGGTATTGAATAATCCGGTGACCTATGGGGCGTATGAGCCGGGGTCGGTATTTAAGGCGATCACCATGGCGGCGGGTTTGGATGCAGACAAGATTTTGCCAAAGACGACCTATGTGGATACCGGTGAAGAAAAAATTGATGATTTCACGATTCATAATTCTGATAAAAAGGCACATGGGTTGCAGACCATGATCCAGGTATTGGATGAATCGTTGAATACGGGGACGATTTTTGTGCAGCGGCAATTGGGGAAGGATTTGTTTCGTTCATACATCGAACGCTTTGGCTTTGGTGAACGCACCGAGATTGGTTTGACGCCAGAATCAAAAGGAAATATCTCAAGCTTGGAAAAGAAGGGGAGTATTTTTGCGGCGACGGGTTCATTTGGACAGGGGATTACGATGACGCCGATTCAATTATTGTCGGCATACGGTGCCTTGGCGAATGGGGGAAAGCTCATGCGACCCTATGTGGTGGATGAAATTGTGCACCCAGATGGTACGCATGATCGGACAAAGCCTCAAGAATTGAAACGGCCAATTTCTTCGCGGGCTTCGCATTTGGTCACTGGGATGTTGATTTCAGTGGTCGAGAATGGTCACGGCAAAAAAGCTGGTGTGCCTGGGTATTGGGTGGCAGGGAAAACGGGGACAGCCCAGGTGCCAAAGACGAGTGGACTTGGCTATCAGACGGACAATACGATTGGTTCTTTTGCGGGGTATGCGCCGGCCACGGATCCGCGGTTTGTGATGTTGGTGAAGGTTGATCATCCACGTGATGTGCAATGGGCGGAATCATCGGCGGCACCGGTCTTTGGCGAAATGGCTAAGTTTTTGCTGACCTATTTGCAAGTGCCACCGGAGCGCTCGATGACTCCGGTTAAGCCGGTTTCTCAACCCGTTGTTGCTTCACCGGCGCCGAGCTCGACACAACCGTAAGCTTTGGGTGTAAGGTATACAGTGACTATGAAACTCCAAACCATGCTTGAACATTACCTGGCGTCCTGTGTCCGCCGGACATTGCTGCGTGCAAAGCCAATGGTTATCGCGGTAGCAGGCTCAGTCGGAAAAAGTTCGACCAAGCAGGCGGTTGGGATTGCTTTGGGTGCGGGTGAGACAGGTACACGCGTCATTTCTTCTCAAAAAAATTATAATAATGAATTGGGTGTGCCGCTGACGGTGTTTGAATGTGATGCGCCGGGGAAAAATCCTTTTGCATGGATGCGGCTTTTAACGAAGGCAAGTTTGTCGGCAATTGGCATGCGACATTTTTCTGCTGAAATGTTGGTGCTTGAAATGGGAACGGATCGTCCGGGCGATATGGATTATTTATTGAAGATGGCGCATCCCAATGTTGGCGTGCTGACGGCGATTGGTCCTGAACATACCGAGTTTTTTGGAACGGTAGACGGTGTGGCTTTGGAAGAAGGTGAGATGTTTCGCACATTACGTTCGGGCGATATTGCCATCGGCAATGCGGATGATGCGCATATTTCTGCCATTGCATCGACTGAAGGTGTGCGCCGATTAACCTTTGGAAAAAGCGAACAGGCAACAGCGCGTTTGCTTGAGACCAAGATTGTCTTGAATGAAACTCAGCCGGAATTATCCGGATTGGAAGTGAAAATTGCTTTGTTTGGTTCAACCCATGCTTTGCATTTGCGCATGATTGCCGGACGGCCACAGGCTTTGTCTTGCGCCGCAGCTTTGGTAGTGGTTGCCGCCTTGGATGCGGATGAATTGTCTGCTGTTGAACGTTTGAATGCGCAGTATATTGGCATGCCCGGACGGAT
>JAYVTL010000139.1:0-3310 GCA_043788845.1 Candidatus Uhrbacteria bacterium | reverse complement strand
CCGGGTGGTGATTCGGTGAGGATGACGCCGCCGGTGTCGAGGATCTGTTTAGCGAGGTTGGCGTGTTCGCGCGGATAGACTGTTTCATCATCGCAACCGCCACCGAGTACGGCGAGGCAATGACCGTGTTCTTCGAGTGCGGCGGCGTGAGCGATGCCATCGATGCCGAGCGCCAGTCCAGAGACAATGGTGATGCCGGCGCGGGCGACTTTTTGCGCGAGATCGGTGGCGACGGCTTTGCCGTAGGGGGTGCAGGCGCGGGTGCCGACCATGGCAACGCAAGGTTGAGGTAAACGAGCAAGATCACCACGAACGAAAAGCATGGCGGGTGGGTCGGCGATTTCTTTGAGCAGGGCGGGATATTCGGGATCAGAAAAGAGGATGAAATGAATCTGTTGTTTTTCGAGAAGAGTTACGATTTCGTCGGTCGGTACTTTGTGGCGGCCGATGATGATGCGGTTGGCGAGTTCGTCGGTGAGACCAGCTTGGCGGAGGTCATCGTAATCGAAGTCGGCAGCCAGTTCGCCATCGTCGTCGGCGGCCTGGCGTAGCTTGTGGATGGTTTGGCTACCGATCTTGGGCAGGCAGGCCAAAGCTAGCCAGAACAGTCGGCTGGGGGTCCAGGGCGTACCCTTGACCGGGGAGTGGGTTTTGGTGTAAGACATGGCTATTGCTTGTGCCTTCGAATCTGCCAGTGGGGGTCTGAGAGAGATATACTTTTCTCAGTCGAAAACCCGTCCCCTGGCAGACCCGAGGGCTTTTGTTTATCTAAAATATCGGTGGTGTTTGAGCCACAAGAAAATACTTTTCCGTTCTCTGCGGAATCTCGCGACTTGGCCGCGCTCGGTCAGTCCTCGTTCACTCCAAAGTATTTTCTTGTGGCTCAAACCAGGAGAAAGATGAAATGAGAAAAAAAAGAGAATGAAGAAAAAAATCAAAAATAAAGAATAAAGAAGAAGTTATGAAGAAATAGGTTTAAGAAATTAATTTTCTCCCCCTCTATACCGCTGCCATGAAAAACGACCTCGGTCAAGAGGTCGTTTTGTTCCAGGTGTTCATGGCTTTGGCTAAACCGTGTTCTATCCAGTCTTTGAGCGGCGCGACGAGTTGGTGGCAGAGTTCTTGTGTTGCGTCGTCGATTTTTTGGAGGGCGTAATCCTCGGACGGAATTAATTTGTCGGGGCGACCGATGCCGATGCGCATTCTCGCAAGTTGTTTGAGACCGAGAGTGTCGAAGATGGAGGCGATGCCATTGTGACCGCCGGTGCCGCCGACGAGGGTGAATTTGAAAGCGCCGGGGGCGATGTCCATTTCGTCTTGAAGAATCAAAATGTCTTCGGGTTTAATTTTGTAGTAGGCCATGAGCGACTGCACCGCTTCGCCAGAACGATTCATAAAGGTCGTTGGTTTGGCGAGAAGAATAGTGTCGGTGCCGAGTTGGGCTTTGGCGGTTTCGCTTTGGTGTTTGGTGTCTTTGGAGAATGAGGCGGTGAGATCAGTCGCAAGCGCATCAAGGGCAAGCCAGCCGGCATTGTGACGGGTGTGGGCATAGTCCTGGCCAGGATTGCCGAGGCCGGTGATGAGTTTCATACTTAGTAGCGATTTCCTTTGCGGCCAATCGGTTTTTTGCGACGCCATGGGTTTTTCTTTTTGCCGGAGGCGTCAGTTTTCTTTTTGGATTCTGGATTGCGTTCTTCGAGGGTTTGAATTGGTAAGAGTTGGACTTTGACCAAAACTGGTGTGCCCATGAAGCCAAATTTTTCGCGCAAACGATTTTCGAAATAGTGGATCCAGCTTTGATGCACGGACGCTTTTTGACCACGCACGCCGATTAAGAAGGTAGGAGGATCGATGCCGATTTGGCTGACGTCATGCAAGTATGGCGAAAAGGCACCAACGTCGGCGAGCGGTTTTTTGCGGGCGACTACGGTTTTGAGCAAGCGCTGCAAAGCATTGTAGGTGATTTGGCGGCGACGTTCTTCGCGGATCTGGAAGACGAGATCCATTAGCTTGTCGGTGCGCAAACCGTTTTTGGCACTGACGAACATGATGGGCGCCCATTTCAAAAATGGAAAAGCGCGACGAATGCGTAATTCGTATTCTTCGGTGGTGTGGGTCGTTTTGTTCTCGACTAAATCCCACTTATTGGCAACAAGCACGAGGCCGCGGGTGTTTTCTTCTAAAAGGCCGGCGAGATGTTTGTCTTGTTGGGTGGGATCTTCACTGGCATCGAAGACGAGCAAGGCGATGTCGGCACGAATGAGGGCGAGGCGATTGCGTTCGAGACCTTGTTTTTCAATACCGCGTTCAACCTTGGAACGCTTGCGCATGCCGGCGGTGTCAACCAAGGTGACCAGTTCACCTTGCCAATCGAAGGAGGTGTCAACGGGTTCGCGAGTGGTGTGGGCGATTGGCGAAGTGATGACGCGTTGTTCGCCGAGGATGGCGTTGACGATCGATGATTTGCCGACATTGGGGCGACCCATGACAACCAATTTCAAACCAGTTTTGTCTTCGATGGGGAGAGCGGGTTTATTTAAACGTGCGAGTTCATCAAAGACACGATCGAGCAAATCGCCGACGCCTTTGCCGGTACCGGCGGCACAAGAAATAGCATCGCCCATACGGAGCGCTGCGACTTCGTGTGAAAAAGCATCGGACAGGTAGCGCATGTCATCCATCTTGTTCATGACGAGCAAGGTATGTGGATTGATTTTTTTGGCGCGCAGGGCGAGGTCGGTGTCGAGGGCGGTGACGCCAACATGGCTGTCGACCATAAAGAGGACGACATCGGCGTCTTTGATGGCGAGTTTGGCTTGGGTCAAGATGCCGCGGCCGATTTCGTCGCCTTGGTCAGCGTCCATACCGCCGGTGTCGACGACTTCAACGGCCATCCCGCGCCAAATAACACGACCATAATTGCGGTCGCGGGTCGTATTGGGGATTGCCGAAACCATGGCATTGCCGGTTTCAGTTAGGCGATTCCATAGGGTGGATTTGCCGACATTGGCACGGCCCACCAGGGCGACGATGGGGAGTTTACGGATGCGGGGGGAGGGCATAGGGGTTGGGGTTTAATGCATCAACCCAGCACTCCCATTACCGAGGATGATCAGGAATTGGGTAGTTGAGGCATTGATGCGTTCTTTGGCGCCATCTGCGCTGACAAGAGCGCCGTCAACCGGGTTGACGGTCGAGACATTGGCATCGAGCAATTTCTTTAATTTGGCTAATTCCGTGGCTCGGGTGCCTTCGGTCATGTCGAAGATGACAGATTTTTGGTAATTGCGCAATGATGCGTTCCCTGTTC
>JAYVTL010000138.1:0-1567 GCA_043788845.1 Candidatus Uhrbacteria bacterium | reverse complement strand
GTTTGACTTGCATCAGTTCGTCGAGATAGAGGCGGTAGCCTTTTTCGGTCGGCATGCGACCAGATGACGTATGCGGTTGAGCGAGGAAGCCTTGGGCTTCTAATTCTGCGAACCAATTGCGAATGGTGGCAGGGCTCACGTCGAGCTTGAAGGTATCGACCAGATATTGCGAACCAACCGGCTCACCGGTTTGGATGGCGTTTTCGATAACCAACTTTAAGATGTCTTTTAACCGATCGTCCATACCTAGCAGTCTACCTTTGAGACTGCTAGGCGTCAAGACTTTGGCTCGATGCGATAGAGACGTACTACGCCATCGGTTTTTTCAGGTGTTTTTGAGGCAAAGGTAAAAGCGTGCGAGATAATTTTGGTGCCTGGATTGAGTTCGGTCTGCATTTTTTTATACATCGGTTCCATGAAGGTTTGCAGAGCGTAGAGAAAAACCGCGTCGGTGTGTGGAGCGAGCTTTTCGCGCCAGACATTGCCCCACACAAAACGCGCCCGGCCTTGCAACCCCTGACGGCGAGCCTTTAGGCGTGAGAGCAAGACCAAGACTGGATCGCGCTCGATGCCGACGGCATTTAAACCGCGTTCTGCAGCCAGCAAACATAAGCGACCATCCCCGCTCCCCAGTTCTACGATATGTGCGCCAGGTTGCAGGTCGGCCAGGTCTAACATCTTGATGACAATGGGATATGGCGATGGGACAAATGGACCAAACATCAGACCACCAATCAGCGAGTTGGTAATGTGCACCAATAAAATAAGTAAGCCGGTGAGCAAGGCAAGTTCAAAAATAATGGCGAGAACGGCAAGTAGCATAGATTATTATTCGTAACGAAGAGCTTCGATGGGATTAAAATGGGCGGCTTTTCTGGCAGGGAAAAAACCAAAGATGATGCCAATGGCCGCCGAGACGGTGAAGCCGAGTGCCGCACCGGACCAGGGGATGACAAAGGTCCAACCTCCTTGGAATTGCGAGATGATGAAGATGGCCAAACGGGCAATGGAGATGCCAGTGACGATGCCCAGACTGCCGGCCACCACGGTCAATAAAATAGCTTCAGCTAAAAATTGTCCCAAAATGTCCCCGGCTTTGGCGCCGACCGCTTTGCGCAAACCGATTTCGCGGGTGCGTTCTGTCACCGTGACATACATGATATTCATGATGCCGACGCCGGCGACGAGCAGGGAGATGGAGGCAATGGAACCCAGCAAGACCTGTAGGATGGTGCCGATCATGCCAGCGCGAGCGATTGTATCCTCTTGGGTGGCAACACGGAAGTCGTCTTTGCCTAAATCATTTTGTGGATTGTCGATATTGTGACTGTCGCGCAAAACTTGGCGCACCAAATCTTTGCCGATGGAGGGTGCGATCTTGCCAGCTTTGATGCTGAAAAAATTGAGGCGATTTTTATTATATAGATCAAAGGCGGCCGTAAATGGGATTGAAACTTCATCATCAACATTGGTAAAGAAGCGCGTGCCAGCAGGGTCCATCACACCGATGACTTTGAACGGTTGTTTGGCGATTTTAATGGTGCGACCGACCGGTTCTTCTTCGCCA
>JAYVTL010000137.1:0-8341 GCA_043788845.1 Candidatus Uhrbacteria bacterium | reverse complement strand
TCGCGCAGTAGATGGGTTTAAGGTTTTGGAGAAAGAATATTCACCTCTTCCCCAGCCTTGAAACCGTGGGTGTCTTTCGAAAAAGAAATCCAGTTTTTGCCTTTGGCTTTGACACGAAAGACGAAGGTGGCGAGTTTTTCATGTGCATGAAAACTACGAGTAGGGAGAATGAATGAACCAAAGGAAAATGGTTCAGAGCGACGGATGATGCTGCCTGGGATGATTGTTGCCGTAGGATTTTCTGGATTGATGGAAATGAGCTCGAGTGTATCGGCACTGAACACGCCATTCAGACGGTAGGTGTCGAGATCAGAGTTGGAAGCATTGACCACGGTATAGTTTATTTGGCTGCCAATGACTTTGGACGGGAGGGTTATTTTGTCTACCGAGACATGCGGAGCAATCGGTAGAGTAAACGCTCCGCCTGCCACGGCCAATATGGCAAAGTGACCGCTTAAAGCTTGAAACCAACGCCGATTTCGTTTCTTCCGAAAAAGAGAATTCATAGATTAGTATGTCTTTTCCCAGTTACTCACGAGCAATGACATATCGTGGTCGTCGACTTTTCCATCTTCATTAAAATCTGCGGTTGGACTGTTTTGATTTTTGAGGCGTAGGAAAGCTAGGAGGTCGGCATTGTCGACGGTGTGATCACCGTTGATATCACCAGCGAGATCACGATGCACAGTAACTTCATCTTCACTTGAAACTTTCCCATCGATACTCCGCATTTGAATGCGAACCTTGGTATCACCCAAAACGATTGGGAAATCGGCTGTCCAGCCAAGGCCATGATAGACTATTCCGTGCGTCGAATTATTCACGAAGACTTGTGAATGAAGATCGCTGCGAGTCCCGTTCAAGATCATATTCGCCCGATAGGTGGTTAACTTGGGAGAAGTGACCTGGGTACTAGGCGTATTGCTTTCAATCGCTGGCACTTGAGCTGGAGCACGAGCAATTTGGCCTTGATCGGTGGTATTGGCTAGATTCTTCACAGGATGTTTTGCGATAAAAGCAGCTGTGCCAACAATAACACAAGCAATCCCTAAGATATATAGTCCTTTTTGATGGTGCATAATGTGCTGATGGTTCAATTGCTTTGAGCGTACCTCGTCTTTCCTGTAGCGGAGTTAGGAAAGAGATAAAATCTTTATGAAGTTTTCTGAATTTAGGCTATACTCTATCTTCGAGAGCTGGTCAGTTACTTATGCGCATTCTCCTGATTGAAGATGATCAAGACATCGTCAGAACCTTGAAACCTAGCTTAGAAAGCGAGTGTTTTGTGGTTGATATCGCCCAAAATGGAGAACAGGGCGCCTACCTGGCACGCATCAATCATTATGATGTGGTCTTGCTCGACAATATGTTACCCATCAAGATGGGTCGTGAGGTTTGTCTCGAGATTCGTAAGGCGCAAAAAACCATGCCCATCATTTTGCTGTCCGTGGTCAATGACGCCAAGATGAAAGCAGAATTGTTGAATGCGGGCGCTGATGATTATGTCACAAAACCGTTTTCCTTTGAAGAGTTGCTCGCTCGCATTCGCGCGGTCTTGCGACGACCGCAACACATTGAGCAAGAAGTGTTGCGTACGCATGATTTGCAATTGGATATTCGAAAAAACGTAGTGTTGCGCAATGGTCGCGAGGTGTATCTGACGCGCAAAGAGTTTATGTTATTGGAGTATTTGATGCGCAATAAAGGCGCGGTCTTGTCACGAGGCATGATTATGGAACGGGTTTGGGATATGAATGCAGATCCATTCTCGAATACAATTGAATCGCATATCTTGAGTCTGCGGAAGAAATTAAATGCGCAAAATGAAGTAAATCTCATTATTACGGTACCAAACCGTGGATACAAAATTAGCGAAGACCAGCTCCCAACGGATGAATCGCCGACGGTCACTTTATCCGAATAACATTTTTTCTTTAGAACGGGTTGAGCTTCTCCAAGTAGAAAGAAGGTACCATCCTGAATAATTGGTTCAGGATTTTTCTTTTTCTATGCAACTTCAACCCGAAGATATCCGCAACTCGACTTTAGCTCGCCGACTGCAAATTGGTTTTGATGGCGTGCGACCCAACTGGTCACAAGCGCCAGCGATTTTTACGAATGATACTTTGCAGATTCAAGGGCATCCGGTGATGGAGCGCTGGGAAGATGGGTATATGAAACAGTTGGCCCAAATTGCAACCTCGCAAGGCGGTGCGGTCTTGGAAGTTGGTTTTGGGATGGGCATATCAGCGGGGTATATTCAGCAATTTCCCATTGAACGGCATCTGATCATTGAAGCCAATGCCGAAGTCGCAGCTCGCGCGCGTGCATTTGCCGCAGGCCGAGCCTTGGCCACCGAGGTGCTTGAAGGTTTTTGGGAAGACCGTGCTGTTACGATTCCGAGCGGGAGTTTGTCAGGAATTTTGTTTGATACCTATCCCCTGTCGGCGGAACAAGTTCATTGCAATCATTTTAATTTTTTTGAAACGGCTTTTCGTTTGCTCAAACATGGTGGAGTTTTGACCTACTATTCTGACGAGATTTCAGAGTTCAGCGCCCAACATCGTGAGCGTTTGTTGGCTGCGGGTTTTTCCCAGATCGATGGGCTGATTTGCCCGGTGTCACCACCGGCCGACTGCCAGTACTGGAAGAGTCAGACATTCTCGCACCAATTGTCATCCGACCGGGGTGACGAACGAGTTCTTTCTACAACCAAACTGGGGGGGGTAACACCATGGACGCACTGCAAAATTCCTATGGGCCGCATTTGTTTATTGATGCCTGTGAGGCGGACCCGGCGACGCTGGGTGATGTGGGATTGATTTTTTCGTTTCTTGATGCCTTGCCGGCGAAAATCGGCATGCAAAAAATCGGACCGCCGCAAATGGCACAGTTCACGGATTGCGACAAAAATGGCGTAACGGGCATCGTGATGATTGTCACTTCGCATATCAGCATCCATACCTATACCGACAAGGCCTGTTTCTTTATGGACGTTTTTTCGTGCAAACCGTTTGACGCCAACGTGGTAGTCGAATTGGTACGCAAGACGTTCAAGGTAGGCCGACTCGAATATCGCGTGGTGGAACGCGGCCATGATTTCAACCGAGATCTTCCCAAACGTTAAGGAGCGCCGATGCAATCTCCAACCTTTCTCATTCGCCAAGCGACGGCCGCGGATATTCCTGGCGTGGTGGCGGTGGAAGAACAAGCCTGGGCGCCGTTGGGCACCGAGATTTACACCGCCGATCATTTCGCCGCTTGGCTCGAAACAAATCCACAGCTGTTTTTGATCGCCGTGCGCGGTAACGAGGTCGTGAGTTATATCAATGGCCAGCACATGCATTTTTCGCGCGAGAAGTATCACCGTCTAACCAATAGCGTCGAGCTGACGGATCATGGCTTTACGCGTCGGACCAATGAGCCGGGGGCGAAGACGGTTTATGGCGTGAGCCTGGCGTCGACGGCGAAAGGCGCGGGGCATGCGGTCTTGACCGAGTTCTATGTGCAAATTGCTCAAGCGCAGTTGGGATATTTCTCGTTTCCGCGCATTGCTTTGTTCGACGACTACATGAAAAAAGTCGAGGCGGAATGGAATGTGGCACAATGTGGTACTCAACCGGAGGAGGCAGATATTGCCTTGTGGTACGTGCACGAGTGTGCCAAGCTGATGCGAAATCCAGCTTGGAAAGCGCTCCCTCCACAACCCACGCTGACGCTCCCCGCTCTTGAGCGGCCAGACCCGATTTTGCAGTTGCATCTGAAGCTGTGGCCGTCATGGGCGCCGCCGTTGCGAATCTTGGGAGTGCTACGTGGGTTCATGCGAGATCCGCAGAGTCGAAACTATTCGGTCTGCATTTCGACGGTGCTGCCGGGGCTGGAATAAAACCCTATGTTTGTCTTCACCACCTTTGCCGCGATCCTCGCCAGTTTACTGGCAGGATTCGCGGCTTTTGTTTTTTGGAAACAACGTTCAAACTTGCTTGGGCGTTGTTTATTTTTCCACATGCTGGCCGATGTGTGGTGGATTGGTGGGAATGCCATGGCGGATATTGCAAAAACACCCACGGCGTTAATTTTTTGGAGTGGTATTGCTTCGATCGGAGCCTATTGGTTTATTTCTACGTACCTGATTTTTATCGATGTTTTTATTTATCAGACTCTCCCTACCTTTCGACGGCGCTGTCTGTATCTGCTGCCGAGCCTCATTTTGACACCGCTAGCTTTTTCACGTTGGACCACGGCGGAAACATATTTCTTGCCCGATGCGCCGGCGCAAATCCTCCCCGGGCCAACGTATTATGTCTATTTGGTTTTTTTGGTGGTAGGTTTGGTGTATGGTTCGATTCGACTTGGACGCGCCTATCGTGCGAGTTCAATACTCAAACAAAAACAATCGTTAGTGATGCAACTTGGTTTTATTGTGTTGTTTGTGGGTTGTGGCGCGTTTTCTGTGGTATTGCCGTTAGTTGGTGAGCTGCGTTTTTATACCTTGGGCACCACCTTTTCGCTGGTGTTTATTGTTTTAAGTTCGTATGCGATTTTTCGACATCAGTTGCTCGATATCAGGATTGTGATACAGCGCGGCGTGATTTATACCTTACTCATTTCTACCGTGGTGCTGGTATATGTCGCGGCCCTGGGAATCTTGCAAAGCTTCTTTCATACACTCGAGGACGAGCTGTATGCGATCAGCTCGATTGCGACCAGCTTATTTGGTATTTTTACTGTTCCACCATTGGAACGCTTTTTCAGAAAAAAGACTGATCGGTATTTCTTTAAAGACCATTATGACTTTGCGCAGACGATCCATGACTTAAGCAAGATCTTGAACAACAATATGGATGCGCGGCATTTGATTGAGCAAAGCTTGCGCTTCCTTGAAGCCAGACTCCATATCCAGTCTATTTATTTTTTTACGCCAAAATTACGGACACGTTTTAATCGCCAAGAAATGCGGTTTCAAGCGATCGGACAAAATGTTTCTCAAGCGTTGCTAGATGAAGTTGGCAAATTGCGAGCGGTGATCACCATTCCAGATTTACTCCGGCAGTTAACCAAACAAGGCGCACCCGAACTGACTTTTGAATTACGCAGTTTATTGGCGGAATATCAGATCGCCCTGTATCTGCCGTTGGTGGTGGATGATGATGTCACCGGGATATTGGCCGTGAGTCAGAAGTTATCCGGCGATCCGTATACGGTGACGGATTTACGGCTGCTGAATACCTATGCGTATCAAGCGGCGGTCGCTTTGCAAAAAGCTTCGCTCTACGAACAAGTGCGCGATTATACTTTGAACCTGGAAGAAAAAGTAAAACAGCAAACCGCTGAAGTGCGTCATCTGCAAGAACAACAAGGCCGCAGCATGTTAGATGTGGCGCATGGTTTGCTGACACCCATCACCGTGCTCAAAAGCGAAGTCGAAGCCTTGCGTCGAGCAGCGCCGGACTCGCATGCGTTTGATGGTTTTGACCGCTCGATTGATCGGGTGACAGTTTTTATTCGCAGCTTATTACGTCTCGCCAAACTTGAAACTACGGTCCAAGAACAACCGACCTTGATTGATATGTCCGGTTTGATGTTGGGATTGGTTGAATACTTTTATGTGATTGCAGAACAGAGTCAGATTCGAGTATTGGCCCAGATTGAACCCTCGATTTTTTTACTTGGTCAACGCACTGAGCTCGAAGAGTTGGTGACCAACCTCGTCAGCAATTCCATGAAATGCATTGCCAATCAACGCGAGATTGCGATTCGACTCAAGCGTGATGCAGAGACCATTCGACTCGAGATTGAAGATTCTGGGATTGGAATACGTCCGGAAGATGTGGCATGTGTGTTTGAGCGTTTTCGACAAATCAATGATCCCCGTTTGCCGGCACAGACTGGGAATGGATTAGGTCTCGCGATTAGCAAGAAGATTGTGGAGCGCCATGGCGGTGAAATTGATATTACGAGCGACTACGGAAAACGCACCGTAGTGACGGTGCGTTTTCCCAACCCGAGTTAAGGTTTCGAGTTTGCTATTTGGCCCGAACAGTGAAGATGCGACCTTCATTGTGGGAATTGGCATTTGGATTGTAGAACTCGTAGACGCGAGCTGGTGGGAAACGATAGTTGCCCGAGGTGATGGCTTGCGCCAGATAATCATATTCGTAGATGCCCGGCTCGAGACTTTCTGAAAAGAGGAAGACGCGGTCGTCGCGATACTCGATGTGCTTCCAGACATTTTCCCAGTACCAGCCATATTCGGTGCCGTATGGATCGAAACAGATTGGTTCGCCATCCCAACCTGGTGAGCACTGTTGTTCTTGTCCATTGAGATTTTGCGGGCTGGTATGAAGTTGGAAGTCGATGGCTTCAAGGCCGGCGGGCAAGTGCGATTCGAGCGCAACATATTTGTGACGCTTAGGAACGAGCAGCTTCACATGGACGCGGACTGTGTCACCTTGATTGACTGTTGAGAGCGGATGTTCTTTCTTGGCATCGTTCAGTGCATAGACATCTTGCAAAACCGTGAAGCCATTGTCGAATGGTTCGATGGTGGTGATTTCACGATAGACACTCATGGCAATATCGTAGAAGTATTTGGTATCGCTGTCCTTCTCGAGACCAATTTGATTGGTTTTGGCCTTGGTTTGGAGTTTCTCCATGGGAATTGAATAGGACTGCTCGGCAGATACGTCGCCTTGTTTGAAGACCAATTGCTTGTCCACGGTATTGTTCAAGAAGACGCTGACGGCATTGGCCGTGGTATCGATGGGGTTGGCTTTGACATAGCCGAGCAAGGACAAGAGCGTCATGGCGGTGTCTTGGGTGGTATTCCAGTAGCCGTCGTGTTTTTCTGACATCAAGGTGTGGACCAGGCGCTCGACGTCGGTATTTTTTGGATCGACTTTGAGCAAGGCCATCAAGTAGATGGATGTCGAGCGGATGTCGGTGCTCAAGAGTTCGTCATAGCCGTGGTCTTCGCCCACATAGGCGCGGGTTGGATCGAGGTAGACAACTTTATTGCGCACTTCGCCAAGCAAGGTATGCGAACGGTTGGACGAGATATTTTTTTCGAGATTGTCTAGCGCCATGGCGAGAAAGGACTTGCCAAAGCCAGAGAGATTGGAGCGCTGGTCGAAGAGACCCAGCGCATAGCCGTTCAAATCCTTGGTATTCCGTTCTGACAACATGAAGATCACTTGGGCGCGTTCATTTGGTCCAAAGTAATAGCCATTGTAAGAATCATTCCAGCCAAGAGCGGTGCGTAAGTATGAGTCGGCGGCATCCAGCACTTTATTGTCGACGGCATAGCCAGCTTTTTGTGCTTGAGTCAAACCCCAAAAGACATAGGCCGTGAGGTGCGGGTAGCTATATGAGCTATCATTCCACCAGCCAAAACCGCCATCTTCACGCTGCATGCCAGTGGCTTTTTTAATGCCGCCTTCAATCTTCGCCTTGGCCCGTGCGAGGGCTTCGGGTGAACCGACCGAGACTTTGCTGGTGACCAGTTGTTGGTAGACCAAGCTCGACAGCACGGCGCTGGTCGTTTGTTCTGAACAGCCGTATTCGTAGTTCAAGAGATAGTCGATACCACTTTGCAACCCATTGCCGACATTGGGCGCGATGCTGATTTTAACGTCACCTTGGTTTGGCAAAATATCTTCGGGTGTTTCGAGAGTTTCTGTGGCCGTCTTTTGCAGGATGCCCGAGGCGGTGACGACTTCACGCACGCTGTATGGCAAGACGGGGAGTGGGACCACAAAGCCGTCATCCAACCCATTGCCTTTGGCGCGGATGGTGATGCTGGCCGTTTTGGTGGTACGAGGTGCGTGCACATTCCACATGACCACGCCGCGAGATTTTGGCGCGAGCAAGATTGATTGAGTGAGCGCGTCATCGACGGTGAGGCCATCAGCTTGCAACGAGGTTTCAACGCGGATGGCGTTGTCGGTGGTGTTATGCACCGTCGCACCAATCGCCGCGCGATCTTCATGACGCAAGAAGCGCGGCATGATTGGTTCAACCATCAAGTCTTTGCGGGTGATGATTTTGGTAATGGCTGAGCCAACCACGGTTTCCTTGGTGGTGCCGATGGCGAGAATTTGCCATGAGGTCAGGTTGTCGGGCAGGTTGAAACTCACGCGAGCTTTGCCATCGGCGCCGGTGACGACGTCGGCTTTCCAGTAGGCGGTGTCGAGGAAATTTCCACGCACGGCTGGGACGTCGGCGGCACCACCTTTGCCGCCGCCAGCTCCGCCTTCGGTGGCAAAGAAGACTTTTTTGACGAGCATGGTGAGCGATTGTGAGGTCAGTACACCGATTTGGCGGGGGAACCAAAATTTGCCGA
>JAYVTL010000136.1:0-4830 GCA_043788845.1 Candidatus Uhrbacteria bacterium | reverse complement strand
CCCGAGGCGACCCACCTCAGAAAGCCTCGTCCATGAGCCTCAAATGCGGCATCGTCGGCCTGCCCAACGTGGGCAAGTCCACCCTCTTCAATGCCCTCAAGCTGGAGCAGCTTGTTTAGAGCTGGACAGCACAGCGAGTGCCAATGCGAGGACGAGGAGCGCGGCCGCGATTCCCGCACCGATGGCGTACATTTTCTTTGCGTCATCCATAGTGATGAATGTTGAGTGTCTCAAAGATGAGAATTAATTTTTCGCTTTCTACATTTATACAAAATTCTATAAAGAATTATTGTTGGAGAAAGAGTTAGTTGTGGATAACTTCTTTCTATCGAAGTATACCACATCTCTTGATTTTTTTCTCATGACACGAGTGGAAAAGTGTTACACTCGCCACGAGCATGAAGTATTCTATTATTTTTCCGGCGTACAATGAAGCCGCAACTATCGCGACAGCCTTGGTTGAAACGCAAAAGGTGTTTGTTTCGCTGGGAGAGTCGTTTGAAATTATTGTAGTTGATGATGGGTCGCAAGATGAAACGTCGGTTATCACCCAGGCTGTGCGCGGCACGCGATCGTCTGTTCGGCTGATTACGTTGACGCAGAATGGCGGCAAAGGGAAGGCCGTGTGTGAAGGGGTGAAGGCGGCGTGTGGCGAGATTTTGTTATTTCTTGATTGTGATTTGTCAGTTCATCCTCGTCAGTTTCTTTCATTTATACCTAGTTTGAGTCAGGCGGATGTCTTGATCGGGTCGCGGCGTTTGGCGGGTTCACGGATTGTGGTTTCGCAGCCTTGGTACCGAGTAGGTCTGGGACGGTTGTTTAATTTTTGTATTCGGCAGTGGTTGGATATTCCTTTTGCTGATACGCAATGTGGGTTTAAGGTTTTTCAGGCAAAAGCGGCGCAGCAAATATTTAGCAATATGCTGACGTATGGTTGGGTGTTTGATGTTGAAGTTATTCTCCATGCGCAAAAGCTTGGTTTTAGGATTAAGGAATTGCCGGTTGATTGGAAAAACGGACGCGAGAGCCGTGTCCGTTTTCGTGATGCCTGGTTGATTGTGCGAGAACTGTGGCTGCTTAGCCGATTTTCTTAAAGTTTACTTTGAAGATGGGTTCGTAGGCCGTGTCGTATTCGTCTTTAAGTTCGATGGGTTGGCCTTTCATCAGGCTGGTCAAGGCCATATCGCTCAAAAGGATTTTGTCGGATTCCATGTTTTGTTGGATTTTTTCCATTTGTTCGATTTCGCTGCGGCATTCGGCGCGGATGGCAGTTTCGACTTGGATTTTTTTGGTGCGAGCTTGTTCGTATACTTCGCGAGAGTCTTGGTAGGCTTTGGAGTTGGCGAGAGCTTGTTTGTAGATGTCAGCGACTTTCTTGCGTTCCTTTTTTTGTTCGTTTATTCGTTTGAAGACGTCTTGGATATCAGGCATAGGGCTGCAGTATAGCATCCCCGTAAACCGGTTTTTCGAGTATACTTCTCCACAGCTCGTCTTTCATGCTTTTAACCAAGTTTCTTTGGTCTTTGATTCCGCATATCGTGTATGCGGTCTTGTTGGTTTTGTTGTTGAAGCTGACGCGGCCGGCATATTTGGCTTTTCGGCGGCGGCGAGCGGGTTATGGCGTGGTGTTTAATAGCGTGACTGGGATTCCAGAAGCGTTGGCGAGTGTGAGTTTGCGTGATTTGCATGGACAAGTGGTGCGCACGGCGGTGTCAGATAAACATGGACGCTATAAACTATTGGCGCCAAAAGGGGAATACTACGTTGAAGTAAAAAAGTTTGGGTATACCTTTCCATCAGTTTGGATGAAACAGCCCGAACAATTGGTGTATGAAAATGTTTTGCCTTCAAAGCATGTGGTGATTAAAGACTACGGAGTGATGACGAAGAATATTCCGATTGATCCAGCGAGCGGGGCTGGAACAGCCTCGTGGTTGCCGCGGCTTCGTTTGAGCAAGCATATGCAGTATGCCATTGCATTTTTAAGTCCGTTGATTGCGTTGGCGATTCCAAGTTTTCAGGGCAATTCAATTATCGCTTGGGTCTTGTTTGGCTTGTATATGGTGGTGCTGTTTAATCGGATGTTTTCGTTTAAACTTGCTTCGCCGCCGTTTGGCGTGGTGCGTGATGCTGTTAATGGCTTTCCGCTCGAAAAGGCGGTGGTGCGTATTTTTGACTCGGCGTATAATAAATTGCTCGAGACACAAGTGACTTCGCCGAAGGGTCGATACGCATTTGTGATTAATCGTGGAGCGTATCGGATCCGGATTGAATGTAAGGGATATAAGACCGTGGTGTTGAATTATCCGCATATCACGCATGACGTGTATGTTCTCGCAAAAGATGTGCGGCTGAAGCGGGTTGGCGAAGTGGCTGCATAACAGGTATAACCAGGAGCGATATGACTGTCCAGCTTGAACCAACGGTGTTTGTGTTATTTGGGGCGACGGGTGACTTGGTGAATTTGAAGATTGCGCCGGCGCTGTTTCATCTGTTGCGCAAACAGGTTCTGCCGGTGAAATTTAGCGTGGTTGGTTTTGGGCGGCGTGATTTGTCGCATGAAGCTTGGCGCGCCAATATTCGTGCGGCGGTGGCACCGCATTTGCGCGAAGGGGAGTCCGCGTTATTGGAAGAGTTTTTGCGGATGTTTTTTTATGTGCGTGGGCAATTGGATGCAGTAGCTGACTATGTTGAATTGACAAAAGCTATTGGCGCTATGGGTTTTGATGAGTGGAATCGGTTGTTGTATTTGGCGGTACCGCCGGATTTGTATGAGCCGATTTTGAAACATGCTGCTGCGTCAGGTTTGTCGAAGCCGACGCAGGGCTGGGCTCGGTTATTGGTAGAGAAACCATTGGGAACCGATGGTGCGACTTCGGAGGCATTGGATCGACTGTTGGGAGAGTTATACGAAGAGAAACAAATTTATCGCATTGAGCATTATCTGGCCAAGCACATGGTGCAGAATATGTTGACTTTTCGTTTTTCGAATAGTTTATTTGAATCCATCTGGAATGCGGAGCATATAGAGTCGATTCATATTCGATTGTGGGAAGAGATTGGTGTCGAGCATCGAGGAGCGTTTTATGATGCGCTTGGTACCTTGCGCGATGTTGGGCAAAATCATTTATTGCAGATGTTGGCCTTGGTCACTATGGAAAAGCCAGTAGATTTTACGGCGGATGCTATTCGTGCGGCGCGTGCGGATTTATTGAACTCGTTAGTACCAATGAGCTTGGAAGAAATACAGACACAAACTTTTCGTGCGCAATATGATGGGTATGCAGCCATTGCTGGCGTTGCTGTTGATACGCAAACCGAGACGTATTTCAAAATTTTGACACATATCCCGACGGCGCGGTGGCAAGGTGTGCCGGTAATTCTCGAGAGTGGCAAGCGGATGGAGCGGGTGCGCAAGGAAATGGTGGTGACGTTTAAGGGTGGGAAAAATCGGATGACATTTTCGTTGGCGCCGCGTGAGGCGATTACGCTGGAGTTTTTTGCAAAGAAACCGCAGCATGCTTATGAGGTCGAAAAACGGACCATGGATTTTACTTTGCGGGATGGCGGTACATCACAGTATGTCGAAGAATATGAAAAAGTGGTGCTTGAGGGTTTGCGTGGAGATCAGACATTATTTGTGAGTACCCCTGAGCTAAAGGCGATGTGGCGGGTGATTGATCCGATTGTGGCGGGTTGGAAGGCAGGGGCGGTCGGTTTGTCACGGTATTCGCGTCAGACCGATGAGGCGGATGTGGCCTCGCGGGGTCTGGAAGCGGGGGAATAGGTTGCGTTGACCAGGCTGCTAAGTCACGGTACAGTGTTTTTATGTTAACCGAATTCGTCGGACTGCAATTGTCGCGTGAAGAGCTGAAGGAAATCCGTTTGGCCTTGCTTGAGCATGCCATGGTTTCTGACGAAGTACGTAAGGAAAAAGGCGATGAAACCGAGGCCGAACACCCACTATTAGAGCGGATTGAAGCATTATTGGCTGAACCCGAAGAGGTGATGCATATGCTCGATCATCGGGCCGAAGACGAGTTGTGGGAATTTGCTTGGTATTCTTTTACTGATGAATGGGCGTGGTATCGGGCCAAGCAAGAAGTTGAGAAGCGTGGATTTGAGCAAAAAAAGCAATTATCTGAAACCGAGTTAGAATCAGCTACCGAAGCAGAATATCGCAAAAACTTTGAGTTATATGTGTCTGAAATAGGGATGCAAGAACCAATGATGGTTAAAGCCGTGGCAAAAACGCAAACACAACGAAAACAGGGCTAAGCTTCGACGAAATGGAGCGGGTCTAGGGAGCCAACGGCAAATGCTGCCACCACGTAAACTACAAAAAAACAACCGATAATAATCAAAAAGACGCGTTCTTCTTCGATGACTTCTGACAAGAACTTTTTGATGATATAGGCGAAGGTGAGGACACCTAAAGCAATGATGACACCCCAGGGAATTGGCATCGCTTGAATTTAGCATAGGAGTCTTGTTTTGTCTTGGTTTTTATGGTGTAATTCGCTCGAACCGATATGGCTCAAATTGCCCGTGGTTTAGCCGAGGAATTGGTGGGAATCGTCCGCCCCAGACCAAAAAAAGACGTCCCAGAGGCTGAACGGCTCCGCGTGCATGCGACCATCAGCCGCTTTGCTGTTTTATACGAAAAAATTCGCAATGCGGTGGATTACAAAGATGAACATTTATTACGGAAGGCGGCAATTTTGCGGATCTTGCGCCGTCATTTGATTTTGGAGCGCGATCCTAAGGCCATCGCAACGGCCTTGGTTCGTGAATTGATTGGTGCTCGGTATTTACCAAATGGTGAGTTGC
>JAYVTL010000135.1:0-10601 GCA_043788845.1 Candidatus Uhrbacteria bacterium | reverse complement strand
GTTGAAACCATGCAAGCCATGGATCGCGTCAAAGAAATTTTAGAATCCGAAACCGAACTGACTCTGGTCGCGCGCCCACCTGTCATCGTCGTCATGGGTCACGTCGACCACGGCAAAACCAAATTGCTCGACGCCATCCGCACCACCAATGTGATGGAAAAAGAAGCTGGTGGTATCACCCAGCATATCGGCGCCTACCAAGTGCGTCGCAAAGACCACGACCTCACCTTTATTGATACCCCAGGTCACGAAGCCTTTACCGTCATGCGCTCGCGTGGTGCCAAGGTCGCTGACATCGCCATCTTGGTGGTGGCCGCTGATGACGGCGTTCAACCCCAAACCAAGGAAGCCTACAACATCATCAAGGCCGCCAATCTCCCATACGTCGTCGCTTTAAATAAAATCGACAAACCCGACGTCGACGTCGATCGCGTCCTCGCTCAACTCGCCGACCTCGGCATCCAAACCGAAGCCTGGGGTGGCCCCGTGCCTCTCGCCAAAGTCTCGGCTAAAACCGGCCTCGGCGTTGACGCCTTGCTCGACGTCTTGATTCTCGTTTCAGAATTAAACGCCGACAAAATCCGCGCCAATCCCAACCGCTTAGCCGTCGGCACCATCATCGAATCCCACTTGGACAAAGGCGAAGGCGCCGTCGCCACCGTTTTGATTCAAGCTGGAACACTCCACCGCAACGAACACCTCGGCATTGCCGGCGCCGCCTATGGCCGCGTCCGTGCCATGCGCGACTGGACGGGCAAACAACTCGACGCCGCGGCTCCAGGCACTCCCGTCAAAGTCCTCGGTTTCAAAGTGCTGCCAGCCGTCGGTGATATTTTTGAAGTCCCACTCGATCCAAAATCCCTCGAAGTCAAAAAAGTAAAAACCGCGCACCAAGTCGCCGCCCAACTTTCTGCCAACAAAGTCGTGTCCGCCGAACCCAAAGCCACCGACACGCGCAAAGTGCTCAATGTCGTCCTCAAATGTGACACCCTCGGCTCGCTCGAAGCCATCTTGGGCATGGTCGAAAAATTCCAACACGATGACGTGGGCGTGACCGTCATCCAAAAAGGTCTCGGCAATGTAAATGAAGGCGACATCACTCGTGCAGAAACCGCCCAGCCTTCGGTTGTCTACGCCTTCAACGTGGTTCCAACCGCCCAAGCCTCCTACTTGTCGCGTGAAAAGAAAGTTGATTTGAAAGAATTCAAAATCATTTACGAATTGTTCGACGACATCATCGCGCGTTTGAACATCCTCGTCCCACCCGAAGTCATCATCACCCCACTCGGCCAATTCGAAACCGTCGCCATCTTCCGCACCGAACATGCCCGCATGGTCATCGGCGGCAAGGTCACCACTGGCAAGATTGTTTCTGGCGAAAAAGCACGCGTCTGGCGCAAAGATGCCGAAGGCAATGAAGAACCAATTGGCGAAGGCACCATCGATTCGCTCCAAAGCGGCAAATCCACCACCCGCGAAGCTCCCGCCGGCACCGAATGCGGCATTTCCTTCAAAGGAAAAACCAAAATCATGGTCGGCGACCGCCTCGAGGTCTATCACGAAGAAATCAAAGAACGAAAAATCAATCTCGGTCGCTAAGACCGGAAATGAAAAAAACGCCCCGATATTCATCGGGACGTTTTCATTTTACCCTCAATTTTTCTTCTCCCGTAGATGGCGCACGATGCGCAATTGGTTGAAGTAGAGGATGATGATGGTGCCAAAGGTTGCCAGCACCAACAAGTCGATCATGGTCGCGACACCCGCATTGGTTTGTCGCAGCAGGAATGGATGCAGCACCAGCGAGTAGCCACAGATAGCAGCTCCCCACAACAAAGCACCCAGGTAAAACAGCAGAAAGAACCCAGGTACGGCCGGTTTCTTCCCCGGCGGACGCAAAGTGTCATCAGCTTCGCGTGTATATGACAGCGGGGGATCAGTCACCGGTTGGCGGGTTGCCGGGGGGTCTCCCTTGGGTAGATTGAATTCCATGTTGAGCCTCCAGCGTTGAAAGGACTACGGCCAGCCTACTTGCGAAAACACATCATGACAAGTAGTCTTAGAGCACTATGGAACACATTTTTACCGACGCAAACTTTGAACAAGAAGTCCTCAAATCTGAAACCCCTGTG
The DNA here is from genome assembly GCA_043788845.1 of Candidatus Uhrbacteria bacterium. Lineage (GTDB taxonomy): Bacteria > Patescibacteriota > Patescibacteriia > 2-12-FULL-60-25 > 2-12-FULL-60-25 > JADZEJ01. The sequence continues at coordinate 8,469 of JAYVTL010000135.1, read as the reverse complement.
CTCGTTGATTTTTGGGCGCCTTGGTGTGGTCCCTGCCGCGCCATGTCGCCAATCGTTGAAGAAATCGGCGAATCCGTTGATCCAAGCAAGCTCCGCGTGGGCAAAATGAATGTCGATGAAAACGGCGACACCGCCATGAAATATCGCATCATGTCCATTCCAAGCTTTCTTGTCTTCAAAAACGGCGAAGTCGCGGATCAATTCGTCGGCGGCATGACCAAAGAAGCCTTCATGGACAATCTCAAAAAATATGTCGGCTGAAGTGCGTGATGTCACCATCATCGGCTCCGGTCCCGCTGGTTGGACAGCCGCTATTTACGCTGCGCGCGCTGAATTAAAACCACTCGTCTTCGAGGGCAATGAACCCGGCGGCCAGCTCATGACAACAACGGAAGTTGAAAACTTTCCCGGCTTCATCATGGGCATTCAAGGCCCCGAACTCATGCATGTCCTCCGCGAACAAGCGAAGCGTTTTGCCACAGAAATCGTGAGTGAAATGGCCACCGCCGTCGACTTTTCGCAACAGCCATTCAAAGTCACCGTCGGTTCAAAAGACTATTTCTCCAAAACCGTCATCATCTCAACCGGCGCCACCGCTCGCCGTCTTGGTTTAGATTCAGAAAAGAAATTATACGGTCATGGTGTCAGCGCTTGCGCCACTTGCGATGGATTTTTCTTCAAAAATAAAAATGTCATCATCGTCGGTGGGGGAGACAGCGCCATGGAAGAAGCCACCTTTCTCACACGTTTTGCGCAAAAAGTCTATCTCGTGCATCGCCGCGATTCTTTTCGCGCCAGCAAAATCATGCAAGAACGTGTCATGGCCAATCCAAAAATCGAAATCGTCTGGAACACCGCCATTGAAGAAATTCTCGGCGTAGAAGTCGGTCACGTCACCGGCGTTCGTCTCGTCGACACTGTTTCTGGCGAAAAGCGCGAGCTAGAAATTGACGGTGTCTTTGCCGCCATCGGTCATGAACCAAACGTATCCTTGTTCAAGGACATTCTCGATCTCGACGAAAAGAATTACATCAAAACCATCCCCGGTTCCTCCCGCACCAATATCCCCGGCATCTTCGCCGCCGGCGATGTCCAAGACTCGAGATACCGTCAGGCAATCACCGCCGCCGGCTCCGGCTGCATGGCCGCGCTTGATGCGGAAAAGTTTTTAGCAGATCAGGAATAAAAAAATCGGATCGATCCACCGGGCGCAATAAATCGCGCCCCTAGATCAACACATCAATATCGGTAGGGGCAATTCATGAATTGCCCCTACCGATATTTTGTTCTCGGCATGTTGGTACTGGCAACGCCCGCGTCGCCCCACACCCTACTGTTTGCTATACTGCCCCACATGTTCGACCGACCCTCTCCTTCTCGAGAAAAACCAGCCGCGCCCAGCAGTCGCGAAGCCGTACATTGGGCTGAACAACAAGTCCGTCGTTTCAAACAACCGGCTACCAAATGGCTGGGCATGGCCGCCATGCTACTAGCCGCCGAGGGCTGCGTCACCTTTAAAGATGGTGTCTTCAAAGTCGCCTCCGTTGCCGCCATGGAACCCGAAGCCGCCCGCGTTGAACTCCAACCCGGCGCCGCTCCTGGCGCCAACGGCGATGGTCGTATCACCGCCACTCTCAACCTCGGTCTCAGCGCCCGCCCCGAAACTCCCGGCGATTCCCTATGGTGGAATCGAGGCGACATGGCCAAGGGCGAAGGTATTTTTGATGCGCGGCTGTGGTCCAAGAAAAAAGAAGAACTCAAGCGCTCCATGAAGCCGGATGACCTTCCACCCTGGTTTTTGATCCCAGATCCCAATGGCAAGCGCTTCACCCAAACCACCGCCATCGTCAAACAACACCACGAAGCACGCAACGGCCAGCCAATGCTCGAATCCGAAGACAGTCTCTACTCCCGTGGCATCGACGCGGTCATGCAGCGCACCCCGCTCACATCTGGCCTGCGTCTGACGCGCCACGAAGTCATGATTCAAGGCATTCCTCCTGCCGTCCGCGGTCGTCAGGCGAGCGACGATCTTAAGCTCGGACCTTTAAATTTCACCCCATCAACCACCGCCACGACCGCCAAGGCTGAAGCAAAAATGCAGCAGGACAATAAATACCGCAATCAAACTCATGAGCTAAGCCTCCGGGTCGAAGAATTCTCGAGCCCAAATTTTGAACCGGGTCATGTCGACGCCACCCTCGAACAAGGCATCGTCCGTCGCGCTTTTGAAAATAATGGCCGCAATTTGCTGGTTGAAGATCGCTTTATGCTCGAAGGCGACGATCAACACGTCATGCTCTTTCGCGGCACCAGCGAAGACCTTGCCAAAGTTGTGACCACTATTGAAGAGCTTGAATCAAAGCTGCCCTATCTCACAAAAATCCGTCAGTTCGAACGCGATCTCGCCGCCCTGCCACCCAGCAGCAGTACGCGTTCCACACCCAATATCGAAGAAAATCGCAAACAACTCCAACACGATCTCGATCTCTATCAAGCTAAATTCAAAGAGTGGTCAGAATCTTCCTCAAAAAAATCCGACGCCGCTCATCTCGACCTCACCCGCGAAACCAGCACCGCTCCAACCACAGAACAACGTCAACAATTGCGAGAACTGCAAGCCCTACGCAATCAACAGCAAACCATCCTCTCAAATCTCAAACAACATTTGATCAACGAAGCCGTGCACCGTTTCAAACCACTTCGTTCACAGCAACAACGTTTTCATGTTCGCTACGATGAAGCCACCCGTTTATTGGCCGTCATCGCCGTCGCCGAAACTCAAAAATAATATGCGCGCCGACACCATCCACCACGTCATCCCTCACGCCGACCCCACCTTTCTTCGCCTGCTCGAACGTCTTCCTGAACCGCCACCCAATAGCATGGAACAAGTCATGCACAGTCTGCCGCGCTTGCACGAGATTTTTCTCAAATTACTCGCTGCATCCAATGAACACCATGGCGAACAGTTCATGTCTCAACTCCAAGCCCAACTCAAATGGCTCGAACAAATCGAAGCCAATCCTGCAAAAAAATCCGCTTAACCAGCGGATTTTTTCATGCCCTGTAACATTTGTCTCCACTCTGGGTACAATGTGACAGAGGTTTTCTAATTTATATATTTTTTCTCGTATGAAAAAAACAGTTTCACTCATCGCGCTTAGCTCCATGGTTTTAACCTTGGCCGCCCCAGCCGCCACCTTTGCAGAAGAAAACACCGGCCTGACCGCCACCGCTGCGACCACTTCAGCCATGGGCGTGAAGTGTGATTCGCGCTCCGTTGAATTCGAGACTCGCATGGAACGCAATCGTCTCGAAGGCGATGCCCATCTGACTCAATTGCGCACCGACTACGACGCTCGTTTAGATCGCCGTGAACGTGATTGGGATACGCGTCTCGTCACGCGCCGCAGCGAAAACGAAGCACGCATGGAACGTCATCGCGCCGACCGTGATGCCCGTGGTTTCAAAAACCCAGCTGTGCAAACCGCCGTCACCACCTATCGTGCTGCCGTCGACGCAGCCATGAAGACACGCCAAGCTGCCGTTGATGCCGCACGAAAAACCTTCCGCGACGCCCAAGCTCCAGCTTTGGCCACGCGTCGTGCTGCCGTTGATGCCGCCATCAAAACCCGCCGCGCTGCCATCGACGCCGCCTTGGCTACCTGGAAGGCCCGCTGTGGTGCCTCGGCCACCGACCACAAAGCCGCCAATGAAGCCTTCCACGCCGCCATCAAAGCCGCTCGTGAAACTTCAAAAGCCTCGGTCAAATCAGCCATGGATGCCTACAAAGCCGCTACCAACACCGACCGCGTCACCCGCGATGCAGCCGTGAAGAGCGCCCAAGATGCCTTCAAAGCCTCGGTCAAGTCCGCACAAGACGCCCTCAAAGCCGCCGTGGACGCCGCCAAGGCCAGCAAGTAAAGGTTTACACAAGCAAATAAACCCCATGGGCCAACAAAAAAAGCCCAGGGACAAACCCCGCCTCTCGTGAGAGGCGGGGTGTTTATTTTCCGCATTTTAGTCTAAGATGACCGCATGCCAGCCAAGCGGATTCTCGCCATTGAGACCAGCTGCGACGAAACCTCGGTCGCGCTTTTAGCCATGACCGATTCGACCGTCCGCGTCCTCCATCACGAAACCTCAACCCAAATCCCCATCCACGCCCGCTACGGCGGCGTCGTCCCCGAAGTCGCCGCCCGCACCCACGTCGCCGAAGTCATCAGCCTGCTCGAACGCGCCAACGTCATCGGTAGGGGCGGGGTCACCCCGCCCGGCTCGACCAAGACGAAGCGGGTCAAGTTCGACGCCATTGCCGTCACCCGCGGCCCCGGCCTCGCTACCGCCCTCCGCGTGGGTATCGAAGCCGCGCGCACCATCAGTCTCGTCACGGGCAAGCCCATTCTCGGCATCAATCATCTCGAAGGTCACCTCGCCTCGGCTTGGCTCCCTCCACAAAATCGTAAACACTGGCAATTCCCAGTTCTCGCCTTGCTCGTCTCGGGCGGTCATACCGAAGTCGTCTTGATGAAAGACTGGGGCAAGCACAAAGTCATCGGCCGCACCCGCGATGACGCCGCCGGCGAAGCCTTCGACAAGAGCGCCAAGCTGATGGGCCTCGGCTATCCAGGTGGTCCCATCATTTCCAAACTCGCCAAAAAAGGAAATCCCGCCGCCTTCGACCTGCCGCGCCCCATGTTGCATGACCCCTCCTTCGATTTCAGCTTCTCGGGTCTCAAAACGGCCGTGCGCCAAACCTGGGAATCCTTCTCGCCCTCCAAAAAAACCGATCCCCAAGTCATCGCCGACATGTGCGCCTCCATCCAACACGCCATCGCCGATGTTCTCGTCCAAAAAACCATGCGCGCCGCCAAGAAATATAAACCAAAATGCCTCAGTCTCGTCGGTGGTGTCTCGGCCAATCTCCATCTGCAACAACTTTTATCCGCCGCTGTCGCGCGAGAACTCCCAAACGTGCACATGCTCGATGCCGCCACCGGTTTTCACACCGACAATGCCGCCATGATTGCCACCACCGCCTATTGGCGCGTACGTCATAATAAACTTGATACCTGGCAACGCTTAGACGCCAAACCAGAATGGGACCTATGATCAAAACACAACCACGCCTCGTCAATATCGCCTTCCCCGATGCCACAACCTTGCAAATGGAAGTGCCCACCGCCCACAAATGGCCCCACGCTCTCAAAAAATTGCGCGACTATTTGAAACCCGGCGTCATCATCACGCTCTCTGGCCCACTCGGTGCCGGCAAGACGACTCTGGTGCAAGCCCTGGCGCATTCCCTCGGCATCATTGCCGTCCCACCCAGCCCAACCTTCGCTTTGATGCGTAGCTATGAGCTGCCAACTGCCGTTAACAAAATCAAACGCTTGCTCCACGTCGACGCCTATCGCCTCGAAGACGAGCGCGACGTCCGCGCCCTCGACCTCGACGAAGAACTCGCCGACGAGCATACCTTGCTCCTCATCGAATGGCCCGAAAAAATCCCACGCTTCATCAAAAAGCACAACGTAATTAAGGTCGTCATCAGCCTCTAAAGAAAAGAAAAAACGCCCCGATCATCTCGGGACGTTTTTGTAAGTCCTTGGGTGTACCTGCGCTAGATAGAGCATCTTCAGCCGCCTCCTCTTCGCGCTCGATCCGGCGTTCAAACGCCGAAACTCGAAACCGCGATGTGAGAAAGTTCTCTCGGTGGCTCTCTTTTTGGTAGGTCTCTTCTACTTGACGGCTACAATGAATACACCACACCGTCCCTTCCATCGCTGACAGGCGCCCTGTGGGAATCGCTTCACCGCAGGCGATGCAGTAACCCGGAATGGCATGATTGATCAAGATCGCACGAAAAGCCTTTTCCAGGCGGATCAATTTTTCCCCATCGACCTTCTCTTCATAGGGGTTGCGCGCAGCTCGGCGCACTTCTTTCGCCCGCTGGTAAATGATCTTATGCTCTTCCAGCCACTGGCGCCGCTGCTCCGGGGAAATAGTTTTGGCATTTTTTCTCACCATTTGACTGGCAAGAAATTCCGCATCGATACCACACCATCTCGCGCATGTCAGGCACCAGAGGCACCAAGGCACCAGTTCCATTAGCATCGGGATGACAGGATGCGAGCACGACCTACAGCTTCCCCGTTCGACCAACCCGTCACCGATGGCAGTCGCTGCCTCCGTGATACGTTTAACGTATGCGGAATACACGGCGCTCGCGTTTTCATCTGGGTCTTTCGCCAGTTCAATCATGGTTTGCAAGGCACCATTCGCTTCTTCCAACCATGTAGCTCGTTCTTCCGTTGTCATTTTGACTTCAGCCATGTAAACCTCCGATGAAAAGAACTGCCACCAGTGTGCGAATAAAACTCCACCCCGTCAATGACGGGGTGGAGCGGCTTTAAACCTTTGTTTCAGGCCCAGGCTCGACTGGAGGCACGGCTACTTCAACCGGTGTGGGTGGATTCTTATCCAGCACCTCATCCGGCGATTCTACCAGGGCGGTCAGTTCTGCCACTACCAACACCTCTTCGACGCTGGTCAGTCCATCTAGGGCCTTGAGGAGGCCATCTTGCGCCATGGTCACCATCCCATTTTTCTGCGCAATCGCGATCATGTCATATTCTGACACCTTGCCCGATAAAATCAGCGACTCGATTTCCTTGTTCATCGGAAAAATCTCGTAAATACCCACCCGACCTTTATACGGCAGTTCGGCGCCTTCTTTTGGACCGTAAAACTGCAGTTTGTTTAAATCAACCTTGAATTCTTTCAAGACTGAAGGATGAATCAGCGACAATTCATTTTTAACTTGAGCCATCAAGCTGGCCGACAATTCAATTGGCACCTTGGTCTCTGGATTAATTCGTTTCACCAGACGTTGTCCAATGATGCAATTGATCGCCGGCGCCAGCAAAAACGGCTTCACTCCCATCGACAAAAAGCGGGGGATCGCACCCGCTGCACTATTCGTATGAATCGTCGAAATCACCAAATGCCCCGTCAATGCCGCTTGAATCGAAATCTCCGCCGTGTCCAAGTCACGGATTTCACCAACCATCACCACATCCGGATCTTGACGCAAAATCGAGCGCAAGCCTTTGGCAAACGTATAATCGCGAGAATAATCAATCTGACTTTGATTAATCCCTTCCAATTTATATTCGACCGGATCTTCCAACGTAATAATCTTCACATCCTCGGTATTCAGTTTTTTGAGCACCGCATACAGCGTCGTCGTTTTTCCAGAACCCGTTGGCCCCGTCGTCACAATCATCCCATTTGGCCGCTCAATTTCTTTCTTCAGCGACTCCCACGAACTTCCACGAATACCCAGCTTTTCAAATTCAAGCGCGATCGATTTTGGCCGCAACAAACGCATCACCACGCTTTCCCCAAAAGCTGTTGGCAAAAAAGACACACGAATATCAATCTTTTCACTCGATAAGTAAATGGTAATACGTCCATCCTGTGGAATATCATCCACATTAATCTTGGTCCCCGACAACAATTTTAACCGACCAATCAGCTGTTTCCATTCTTTCTTCGGCAGCTTGGCAGCATCTCGCAAATCTCCGTCAATCCGATAGCGGATCTTCACATCTTTTTCTTCGGCCTCCACATGGATGTCGGACGCATCAGCGCGCAAAGCCCCACCCACAATTAACGCCACAATATCAGTCGTGCTTACGGTGACTATGGTCTCCTGCAACTTCTTCAAATCTGTAATTTCATTGGCGTACTTTTGCAATGTTGCCTCATCAATGCGTACGCCGTAAATCACTTCCTTAATTTCTGGCAAGGCATCATACAACTTAAACGCCATCTTCAAGCTCTCGCTCGAAATCAAATAAATCTCCACATTCGCTTGCTGCTCCTTGGCAATCCGCGCACACAACTCATCTGTTTCCTTGCCAGGTTGCGCGGTTCCCACCCGGATCTCATCATCCTTCTGCAAAAAAATCACCGTCTGATATTTTTCTGCATCCGCCCGTGGCAATAACGCCATCACTTCAGGCGCAATCGGAAAACCTTTGAGATTGATGTACTTGAGCCCAGTCCGCGCCGCTTCCCCTTGTGCCAACTTTTCCACTTCTTGCAACCTGATCACCTCCATCTTCTCGGATAACTTTTCGCCCGGCGCCGTCACCGCGCCAGGTTTCGCCTTGAGAATATTCTTCGGTTTGATGCTCTGATGCAAAGCATCCGGGATCGGCGCCGTGGCTTCGGCCTTCTTAAACAAATCTTCAATCGATTGCGCCTTCAACGGCTTTTGCGGAGCGGCCATAGCAATTAGTCTTCAATTGGATAACGCCCCGTCAATGCGCGATAGATCCGATGCAGTTTTGGCAACACCCCACCTTCACCCAAGCGGCGATATAAATACGTCCAAGTGGCATATTGCAATTGAATCAAAAAGCTCAAGGTCGCCGCAGCTAACATGATCATCAGCCC
>JAYVTL010000134.1:0-6024 GCA_043788845.1 Candidatus Uhrbacteria bacterium | reverse complement strand
TGATTCCGAAGTATGGAACGGATGCGGTGAGACTTTCTTTGGTATTGGGTTCAACGCCGGGTCAGGATGTTAAACTTTCTGAAGAAAAGATTGCAGGTTTTAGAAATTTCACCAATAAATTGTGGAATATTTCGAGATTTATTTTGATGCAGATTGGGGATGTTGGGGTAGGGGCGCAATTTATTGCGCCCGGATCGACCGATGAGCGAATGGGATTGAATGCCAAACAAAATATAAATGTCGGGCAGGATGCGGATGTTGGGCGGGGCATGATAAATCACGCCCGTACATTGGCAGATCGGTGGATTATTTCTCGATTGGAGGCGACGACTGATTCAGTCACAAAGAAATTGGAGGCGTATCAATTTTCAGCGGCGGGGGAAGAGTTGCGGGATTTTACGTGGGGGGATTTGGCGGATTGGTATTTGGAAATTGCGAAGATTGAAAAAGGGAAAGAACAAATTCTTGCTCATGTTTTGCAGAGTTTGCTCGCCATGTGGCATCCATTCATGCCGTTTGTGACCGAATATATTTGGGGACAGATGGGGGAGAAGATTTCGTTGATTGTGTCGGAGTGGCCGCGGGTGGAAGGGGCGACGCAGCAGGCGCAGGTATCGGTGCAATTTGAAATGGTCCGACAGACGATTACGGATTTGCGTCGGTTGCGGAGTGAGCAGGGAGTTGAGCCAGTGAAGATGGTGGAGTTTCAGGTGGTGACAACAGAAGACGTACGGGCACTTCTCGCAGAAAATATGGAGGTGGTGAGGCAGTTGGTGCGGGCCGAGACAATTACTTTTGTGGGAGCAATTGCCGAGGGTTGGGCGAGTTTGGTGTCGAATGGGATGACTATGGGGTTGAATGTGGCGGGGACGATTGATGTGGTGAAAGAAACGGCGAAACTCGAGAAGGAGATTGAAGAGACAAAGACATATATTGCTTCGCTTACAGTGAAGCTTGGAAATGTTGAGTTTTTGTCGAAGGCACCAACCAAGGTGAAGGAAACAATGGAGAAAAATTATGGGGAAGCCGAAGCGAAATTGTTGGCTTTGAACGATCGATTGCACAAATTATGAGCGCTCATTATACCTGTACGCAGTATCCGACCAGGGAAGTGAATGAGATGTGGGAGAAGATTTTTACTGGAAAGATGGCCGAGGTGATTGGGTCAGCGGAGTTGGAGACGGCCTTGGAGGCATTGGAATTTGTCATGCAGGCGGTGCCGCGCGATCGGACGGAGGGGATTGAAGCGGTGGCGGATGTGACGAATGCGATTGAGCGGATGGTTGGCAATGAATGTTTTGGATTTGATGGGTCGGTGAAGGATGTGGAGTATGTATTTTTAGAGGAGTTGTATAAAAAAGTGATGGGTACGCAATTGAGTGATCAGCTTGAAGTGACAACGCCGGAGTGGATTTTGTTTTTTCGGAAGGTGACGAAGGAGCAAATTCTGCAGGCTTTGGCGCGGGAGTTTGGTGATCGTGTGCCGGTGGCGGAACAAGAGAAAGAGCGGATGGTGTATTTGAAATTGTTGTTTGAGGTGCGAGATTCTTTGAAAGAATGTATGGAACGTAAATGGGATTTATTTTTTACGATGGAGTATCCGCCCGAGGCGGCGGTGGGGAAAAGTTGTTTTGATATTCAGCAAGCGGCGTATTATGAGCGGCTATTGAATACACCGAGTTTTGGGTAAGGGTGGGACTTGACATTTGAGTGGTTTTTTGGTTTCATGGGTCGCGTCGTTCCTTTTGTTTCAACCCAAACCCGGAGGTCTGAATATGAAAACGTTGGTAAAAACGCCCGAAGAGTGGACGTATGATTGTGTGGAATTTCTCGAGAATGTCTGTGCGATCGAGCCGATCGAGGTGCGGCCGGTGGTGTTCATTGCCATGGGCGATATTTTTCGCCTGGGCGTGGGCAGGTTGCCGCCGGTGGCGGTGACGTATCGGCTGAAGCTATTGGCCAATGAGGTCAATATGATGCTGGCTTCGCCCAAGGGGCAAGAATTGCTGGTTTGGCCCGAGGCGGCGGAGCTCCAGACCGAGGAAGGGTTGGCTGGCGTGCTGAATAGGCGTGATCAGCTGGACTCGATGATCCATGGAATCTCGCGGACCATTTTGGCACGACGCTGGGATGGGGCGATGATCAGAGGGTATGAGGAGTTGGGCAGGCAGTTGACGGCATTTGATGACCAGCTCGGAGCCGAGTGCGTGCGACGGGTATTGGGGGCGGGTGATGCTCGTTCGATGTTGGGTGATCGCAGCCTGTTTGGACGGGCGGCCGACTCGCCGCAGTGGTTGGTCAAGATCTTGCCACGGCCTTCGCACAAGAGCCGGGTGGCATTAGCTCAAAATACCTCGTTGGACATGCGTCCAGTCGGGGTATTTTTTATTTGACTCTCGTTTGCCCTTTTCTTGCTTTTCTTCTACGCTACAGCGGAAATATGGACGCGATTCAAACTTTTTTAAAACGCTCGGTTGAGCGGGTGTACCCAACGGAGGAGAAGCTGGCCGAGGCGCTTGCCGGTAAGAAAAAAATTACGGCGTATTTGGGAATTGATCCAACCGGTCCGACTTTGCATTTGGGTCACATGATTAATGTGCGCAAGTTGGCGGCATTGCAAAAGCTTGGGCATAAAGTGATTTTGTTGATCGGAGATTTTACGGCGATGATTGGAGATCCGACGGACAAGATGGCGACGCGCACACAACTTACACGCGAACAGGTTTTGGAGAATTGCAAATTGTATAAACAACAAGCATCGGTCTTTTTGGATTTTGATGGAAAGAATCCGGCGGAATTCAAATTTAATTCTGAGTGGTTTGGGAAGATGAATTTTTCTGAAGTGATTGAATTGTCTTCGCATTTTACGGTGCAGCAAATGTTGGAGCGCGATATGTTTCAAGTACGCATGGAAGAAGGGAAACCGATTCACCTGCATGAGTTTTTTTATCCATTGATGCAGGGTTATGACTCGGTGGCTTTGGACGTTGATTTGGAAATTGGGGGGAATGATCAGACATTTAATATGTTGGCGGGGAGAACATTACAACGCGCATTAAAGAATCGCGAGAAGTTTGTGATGACAAATAAATTGTTGGTGGATCCTTCGGGCAAAAAGATGGGGAAGACGGAGGGGAATATGATTTCCATGCTTGATACGCCGATTGATATGTATGGCAAAGTTATGAGCTGGACGGATGGAATGATAGTCCCGGGTTTTGAATTGTGTACGGATATTTCGGATGCAGAGATTCAACAGATTTCATCGGCGATTGCGAAGGGGGAAAATCCGATGGGAGCAAAAAGACAACTCGCAAAACTTATCGTGTCGGCATTTATTTCTGAAGCTGCGGCAGAAGAGGCGGAGGTGAATTTTACGACGGTGCATCAAAAGCATGAAGTGCCGGAAGAAGTTGCGGAGATGAAACTTGTGGGCTCGGAGATGAAATTGGTGGAGGTTTTGGTTGAAGCGAAGTTTGTGACTTCGAAAACCGATGCGAAAAAACAGATTCAACAAGGTGGTGTGAAAGTGAATGAAGAGGTGGTGAAAGATATTGAGGCGATTGTGAAGAAGGGAGACTTGGTGCAAAAGGGGAAACGGTTTTTTGTGAAATTGGTGTAAGTAGAAGGGATTGACAAAGGGGCGATTTTGTGATATACATCCTTGTTCTTTACATGAGATTTTGGTATTGAAAACGGCTTTGTTTAGCCCAGTCATAGCTGGGCTCAAGTAAGCCGTTTTCAATATAATGATTGCTGCTACGACGAATGGTTCGTCAACGCAGTGATTATTCGCGGCATCTAGGAGGCAAAGCCACATGGCAACGCCTATTGATCAGATTGGTTTGAATGAGTTGCAGCCGACACTCAAGACGCTGGCGAAGCATGGGGGGACAACCGACCATGCGGACTGGATTCGATCCGGCAGCAATGCGGCGATGCTCGTCCAGTTCATCGAGCAGCAGCGAGGTCTCGGGGAGAAGGATCCTCACGAGATGACCCTTGACGCGCAACTCAACGCTCTTCGTCGTGCGAACGACGAGGAGAAGTGGGGGCTGACTGAGGAGGACTTCAAACGTCTCGCCGCGACAGCTCCAGCTTGGCCGCAGGGCAAGCATGCCTATCGTTCATTCCGCATTCGCTTCGGCGAGGGGGACGACGGGGTTGCCAAGACGTTCGAGGCACACTACATCCGCATTCAGCATGTATTCGGTGAGGGTCGGTACTGGCGCTGGGAGCATCTCCATTCGAGTCCCACTCCGTACAAGGGTGACGACAGGGCGCTTAAGCAGCGCCTTGGCGACAAGCCTATTGAGCGCCTGCGGCTCCTCTCCGGAAACCACACGCACAAGCCCGTGATCGAGTGGATCGTGGCCGACCTCGATACCAACCGGGAGCGCGAGAGCATTACGGCGGTGCGCGACGCGAAGTCGCTCGCTGACGAGCTGCTCGTTATCGCCTGGTTGTTCCCGGATATGATCCGCGCCATCGACTACGACAAGCTCCCTGGCTTGTTCGCAGGCGGCTACGAAGTCAACGTCCCCGAGGATGACGGCGAGTCGTGGCAGTACGTGGTGATCGTGAACTTCGGCCGCGATGATCGCCAGGTGGAGTTGTGCGCGCGCTATCGTAGCTCTTACTACTCGTTTTACTCGGTTCCGTCCCTGCGGGAGTAGTTCTCGGTTTTCGGCCGCTTGGTGCTGGGGAATCTTGGTTTTTAAACCTTGGTTCCCCAGCGCTTTTTTTTTGGTATAATCAAGCTGGAAAGTAGGCTTATGAATCAGTGTTTACGGATGCTGGTCGCCGAAATCTCTTATCAATCGCAAAGACCGTGAGAATTTTGAGCTTTACGGAGCTTGAGAGAGTACGGTGTGAATGATGGGTACTCCGCATTTTCTTTTGGGATCAGCTTGCGCCAAAGTTTCGACTGATGCGTAAGAATCGATCTCGTATAAAATTCAGGATATGGGTGCGCCCTTCGATAAACTCAGGGCTGGCCTGTGCCCGGTGTCATGGAAGAAGAAAGTGTAATTTGGTCTCCCCCGAGAATGACGACGAGTCGTGGCAGAACGTGGTGATCGTGAACTTCAACCGCGATGATCGCCAGGTGAAGTTGAACGCGAACTATCGTAGCAATGACAACTCGGATTACTCGGTTCCGTCCCTGCGGGACTCCCCATCACAACCCCACCTGTACAGGTGGGGTTGTTTTAGCCGAGCGATTTTATCCAGCCACCCAACATTTTTCCTGCTTCGATTAGTTTTGAAGAAATTTCAAGATAGGCTCCATTTGAAATACATTTCGTATCTTTGGCGAGACGGATGAGTAAGCGCAAGATGTCCAGTTTTGCGCTTGCTTGTCGTAAGCGTTCAAGTTTTGCGTCAGTTTTAGGCAAGGCTCCGGCGGCTAGGACATATTCCATGGCTGCGAGCAGGTAGGACTGACACTGATGTCCGAGTGAGTGTTTTTCTGATTTTGGGAATTTACAAACAAGTTCGTGCAGCATGCGATATGTCTCGTACAACGTTTGAATGATCGGTAGGTCGGCTGGACTTCCAAAATCTTTGCGGGGGGGATGCTTCAGGGAATGGCGACATATACCGGGAATTTATTTGAAGAGTTATGTTCTCTTGAGAATTTACTGCTTGCGTGGGAACGCTTCAAGCAAGGCAAGTCACGAAGACAAGATGTGATGGAATTTGAGTGCGACCTTGAAAGGCATTTGTTCGAACTTCATGACTCGCTATTCAATTTTAGCTATTGTCATGCTTCGTATGAAGCATTTATCGTGCATGACCCAAAATTACGGCGTATCCATAAGGCGACCGTACGTGACCGAGTAGTCCATCAAGCTATTGTGAATGTTGTTGGTCCGACATTTGAAAAGATTTTTATTCATGATAGTTATTCGTGCCGCCAGAACAAGGGGACGCATGCTGCTGTGGTCAGACTACGGACATTCCTTCGTCAGGCCAGCGAGAATAATACACGGACTGTCTATGCTTTAAAGTGTGATATCCGAC
>JAYVTL010000133.1:0-4893 GCA_043788845.1 Candidatus Uhrbacteria bacterium | reverse complement strand
TCCCTGAGCGGAGCAGCAGCGGAGTCGAAGGGTCGGTTGGAGTCCTTCGACAAGCTCAGGAAGTTGGGGGGTGTGAAGAAGAGAGCTGTTGCTACAATTCCCTGAGCGGAGCAGCAGCGGAGTCGAAGGGCTTGGCACTTTGACATGGGTGGGTCTTGGTAAAGAAAAATCCCGACTTTGGGCGGGATTTTTCTTGGTGAATTAGTTGATGATTTGGAGGTTGATGGTTTCTCCTTTGTGGATGTTGTTATTTTTTTCGGTGATGACTGGGTACATGCTGTAGGCTCCGGTGCCGGGGCTGGAGGACCATTGGAGTTCGATGGTCGAGTCGGTGGGGTTGAAGCTGGAAGCGATTAAGCGGGTGACGCCGTCATTGCCGACGAGGTAGAGGTCAATCTTTTTTATGAGGCTGACGTCGCTCATGGTGATGGCGACATTCATTGGAAGATTGCCGGAGGTGATTTTTGAATCGGTGGCTGGCGAGGAGATGGCGGCGCTGACGGGGGCGATGTCGGCTGTCAGGTTGATGGTGACGGTGGCGCTGCCTTGGTTGCCGACATCATCGACGGCGACGAAGGTTAAGTCGTGGAAGCCGCGTTCAATGGAGTTGGGAAATTGGAGTTGGATATTCCAGGGTTCAGTGGTGCCTTCGCCGATGAGTTTGCCTTCGCACAAGATTTTGACTTTGACCACGCGACGTTGACCACTGGCCGAGGCGCTGACGTTGATGGCGCGAGAACTGATGGTGGCATTGGCCGATGGGTTATTGATGGTGACGCTTGGTTGGCCGTCCTTGGTGTGAACGTCGTCACTTTCGGTTGGCGGAGTGGAGGTGGTATTCCAGTTTTTGCGCTTCACCCAATCTTGCACGGCGTTTTCCCAGGTGGTGAATTGCGGGTCGTTTTCGGGGTGGGTGGGAGCTGGGCCGCGTGGATCGTCTTTGTCGAGATAGTAGAGGGTGTCGTGGGCTTGGTGGAAGGTTTTTTCTTCGATGGAATCGGCTGGGGTAAATTCGGTGGCAAGTTTGCCGGTGACTTTGTCGATATTGAGTTTGATTTCAGTTACTTTGCCGAGGAGAATTGGTTTGGTGGTGTCTTCGGGTGGGGGTGGGGTGAATTTTTCGACGGGGGTGCCGTCGAGGGCGCGCTTCATGAAGGCTTGCCAGATGGGGGCGGCGATTTTAGAGCCATCGGCGCCGCGTTTCATTTCGCTATTGTCGTTGTTGCCGACCCAGACACCGGCGACGAGGGATGGGGTATAGCCCATGGTCCAAGCGTCGTGGAAATTGTTGGTGGTACCAGATTTGGCAGCGGCGGGGCGACCGGGGATTTGCAAAGCGCTGTGGGTGCCAAAGACATAACCGCGCGCATTATTGTCCGACAAGATGTCGGAGATACGTTGAGCAACCGTTTTATCCATGACTTGTTTGCCTTCGGGCTTGGTCCATTCTTCGAGGGTTTTGCCTTGGGCATCGGTGACTTTGAGGATGCTGGCGATGGGATATTGCGTGCCTTCATTGGCGAAGGCAGCGTAGGCATTGGCGTGGTCGATGAGTTTGACTTCACCGCCGCCGAGCACCAAGGACAA
This sequence comes from Candidatus Uhrbacteria bacterium, assembly GCA_043788845.1. GTDB lineage: Bacteria > Patescibacteriota > Patescibacteriia > 2-12-FULL-60-25 > 2-12-FULL-60-25 > JADZEJ01. The sequence continues at coordinate 3,306 of JAYVTL010000133.1, read as the reverse complement.
GCCAAAGCGATTGCGTTGGCCAAAGGTGGAATAGCCCATGGATTCGGCGAAGTCGAGGACGCGACTGACACCGACGAGGTAGAGCATTTTGACTGCGGGAATATTGAGCGAGCCTTGAAGAGCCATGCGGACCGAGACCGGGCCATTCTCGTTAAAACTATAATTTTTTGGTTCGTAGAAACCGCTGTCGGTTTTGAAACGGGTGTTGACGTCCCACAGGGTGGTGTCAGCGGTGTAGCCTTTGATTAAGCCGGCGGCGTAGACGATCGGTTTGAAAGACGAACCTGGTTGGCGCGGGCGTAAGGTGACGTTGACTTGGCCATCGTGTGCATTGTCGGTGAAATCTTTGGAACCGACCATGCTCAAGACCTGACCGGTTTTGGGATCGAGGGCAAGCAAGGCGCCATTGGTGAAGTTGTCGGTGGGGCCGTATTTTTCGACGCCTTTTTTGACTTCGTCTTCTGCGATTAGTTGCTTGTCCCAGTCGAGGGTGGTGAGAACGGTATAGCCTTTGCGTTCGACGTCGGAGACGCCGTATTTTTCTTCGAGGAGAGAGCGAACGTACATCACGAAGTGTGGGGCGGAGATATTGGAAATCTTTTTAGGGACGATTTTTTTGAGGGTGTCGACGGCTTTGGCGTCGTCGGCTTCTTTGCGCGAAACATAGCCTTGGTCGGCCATGAGGTCGAGAATATAGTGTTGGCGACCGACAAGGGTTTGGCGATTGTCGCCGTGGGAACCGGTGCCGTAGGGGGAATATAAATCAGGTGCTTGAGGCAAAGCCGAGAGCAGGGCGGCTTCATCTAAGGTGAGGTCTTTGGCGTTTTTGCCAAAGTAATTGTGGGCGGCGGCTTCGATGCCGTAGGTGGTGGAGCCGTAGGGAATTTCGTTGAGATAGAGCTGGAGGATTTGGTCTTTGGTGAAGACGCGCTCGAGTTGGAGCGAGAGGAGAATTTCTTTGATCTTGCGCGTGACCGAACGCTCATTGGTGAGAATGGCGTTTTTGACGAGTTGTTGGGTCAGGGTGGAGGTGCCTTGGATGCGTTTGCCTTGGAGCGTGTTCAAGACAAAAGCACGGAGCAGGCCTTTCCAGCTAATGCCGTGGTGGTTGTAGAAATCTTTGTCTTCGATGGCGACCGAGGCGTGAGCGACGTAGTTGGGGAGCTCTTTGATTTGAACGACGGTGCGATTTTCATCGCCGTGGATTTCGTACAGAATGTGCTGGCCGCTACGGTCGAGAATTTTGGTGGTGAGGGGGATGTCACGAGTGATGAGGTTGTTGGGATCTGGGAGGTCGCGCGAAATCCAGGCGAAGAGGATGGACATGATCAAAGCACCAAGTAAAAGCAGACCAACCATGATGCCGAGGGCGATGGTGCTGACTTTTTTCCAGTTGATGGGTTTTTTGATGGTTTTGATCATAAATTTGGCTAATTTAACAGTAAAAGTATGGTACATCCCTTGACTAAAAGGGGCAAATCGGTAAGATTCGGGTTCGGTTATGTTTTATACATATTTTCGTCTGACGGCTCGAGAACGTAAAAGCTTGGCGGTGTTGGTGTCGATTGTGGCGCTGACGGGCAGCCGGGTGGATGCGGTGCAGGCCGCTGATGCGACCAGTACGGACTCGATGGTCCAATTTCAGACTGCGGAGATGGCGCCGGATGATGTGCCGGAGAGTCGTATGGGATTGATTGTCCCACCGTCTTATCTTGGAAAGTTAGAGCCAGCGAAGAATGTGCCGGCGACGCGTGAATTGCGGGTGTCGATGACGGCGTATAATAGTGAGGTTGGTCAATGCGATGATGACCCGTTTACAACGGCAAATGGCACGAGAGTTCGGGATGGGATTATTGCGGCGAATTTTTTGAAGTTTAATACGCGAGTGCGTATTCCAGAATTGTATGGTGATAAAATTTTTACGGTGACTGACCGGATGAATGCGCGTTTTGGGGAGCGAGTGGATGTGTGGATGAAGGATCATCGACAGGCGGTGAAGTTTGGGGTGAAGCGCAATATTAAAATTGAGGTGTTGTAAGTGAAAGCCCCGGCGGAGAGTTGGGGTTTCCCCTATCTCGACAAATCCCCTGTTGGTTGGTACATTCTCGCTGCAATAGGGAATGGCTGCGCCGCGTGGGTGCACCAGCGCTTTTACGCGGCGTGGTAGCCAAGTGGTAAGGCACGGGTCTGCAAAACCTGTATTCGAGAGTTCGATTCTCTCCCACGCCTCCACGTAAAAAGTCCAGCTTGGCTGGGCTTTTTACGTGGCTTTTATAATTTGAGTCGCTGGACTTTACGTGGCGCGGCCAAGAGGAATAGGGTGCAGGGCATGCGCCTGTACATCGACAGCTATTTGGGGGCGGGGTACTATTTAGGCCATGATTTTGTTGGCACATCGGGGGTTTCCGACACGGAATTTTACGGAGAATAGTTTGCCGGCTTTTCAGCATGCGTTGGATTTGGGGGCAGATGGGATTGAGTTTGATGTGCGGTTGACCAAGGATGGTGAGATGGTCTTGGTGCATGATAAAAATTTGAATCGGATTGCGGCGGTGGCGACGCCGGTGGCTGAGATGACGCTGGCAGAATTGCAAACGACTTCTTTATTACATGGTGCGCAAATTTTGAGTTTGCAGGATGTGACGAGTCAGGTGCATGCGCCATGCGTGTTGGATATTGAGGTGAAGGATGTGAAGGTTGTCCCCTCTTTGATTAAAAAATTGCATACGAGTGCGGCGTTACGAGAACGAACCGTGGTGTCGTCATTTCAGTTTCAGGTCTTGGCGGCGATCCGACGGGAATGCCCGGATGTACGGACCTTGCAGTTGATTGCGCGGTGGCCATTGCCGTTGCGCGGGGCGGCGCTGTGGCATCGGTTGAAGAATGTGCATGTGTGGGGAGTGGCGTTGCCTTTATTGAGTGTGACGGAGAATCGGATTGAGGTGTTGAGGGAGCATGGGTTTTGTGTGGGAGCGTGGGATAGTCGGAGCACGGCGCGAGAAGCACGGAAGCTGGCGCAGTTTAAACTTGATGTGGCGATTGTGAAGCGGGTGGATGTGTTGCGGGATATTTTGCGGGAGCGGGATGCGGTGCCGTCGGCGTAGGGGCGCAATTTATTGCGTCCGACGGATGGCATCGGTGGTTTGAATGGCATCGGTGGTTTGAATGGGATTTACGGTTCGATTCGAGGGGCGCGATAAATCGCGCCCCTACCGTTATGTTTGGTGTGGGAGGGCGGGCGGGGTGACCCCGCCCCTACCCAATTTTACTGGGTGCGCTACTGTATGCGCATGACTACTGCGAAAC
>JAYVTL010000132.1:0-2886 GCA_043788845.1 Candidatus Uhrbacteria bacterium | reverse complement strand
CAGACAATGCATCCCTATTTCCTTTTAAGGCAATCACAAATTGCTCGCCACCAGAAAGCATTTGTACCCGCCAAATCTGGTCATTTAGTCTGACTGAATCGTTTATGGAGAGCGACATAACGAATTTCCATTCCGCACCATGGTCCTTTTGGGTTACGGGCAGTGTCGCAATGCGGACGCGTCGCGCGGCCTCCATTGCCGTCACAAAAACGCCTTTGCGTTTCCCTGTCCCAACATGCTCAATAATCTCCACATGGTGGTTATTGCCGTAGCTGACAAATTTGTACGGTTTTCCAAATTTATCTTTAATGCCATGAACCGTCGCAGGATTCATGCGTGTGATAACCCGTACTGAGTGAATAGGTGTTTTGCCGTCCTCGTGTAGCAGCGAGTTGCTGCTATCGCCAAACGCTTTTTTCGAGTCGCCATTGAATGCTGCAAGGCGTGCCAAAACGATCTCTTTTACGCGTTCATCCCGAATGCTGGCGGCATGCTTTTCAGTGAATTTGTCATCGAGCGGTTTTCGGTAGGTAAATATCGGCTCTTTAACCGATTCACCCTTCTTGTTTTTACCCCAAATGAACCCCGCGCCGTAGGCTGTCGCTTCGTGCAATGCGCCGTAAATTTTGCGTGTGGCCGCATGCGAGACGATGATGGCGTCAACCTTCGCGCGAACGTCTTTATCAAATGCTGCCCACGGCCTTGGCAACAGATAGCCGACATCGAACTTATGAGATAACTTCATAAACAGGCTGCGTGTGGTCAGCGCGATCACAATTGCATCTACGGCGTGATGTCGATGATCGGCACGGTTCTTCTTGTATTCACCGTCGGTATTGAGCAACAAATCCATGCCCCAATGCCAGCGCAGGTCAGATGTCGCCGCACCTTTGCTGACTTCGACTGGTCGACCAAGCCGAACCAGATAGTTTTTTACTTCAACACATATATAGCGCGTGTCGTTGAGCTGGCGACTGACAAAGTCATCCGTTTTAACTTCTTTCTGCTCGAATTTTCGCCGCTTGGAAAAGGGTAGAACTTTAGTTCTTGCCAGAATCTGAAGGTAGTTATTTTCGTTGCCGGAATACGCCTCAAAAGGAGTTTTATTTTTCTTTACCTTGCGGTTCTCTTCAGACATGCACAGCGTCTTGTTCATGTATGAGTCATCAAGGCACAGGCTGTAAGGGATGATGTGCTCTATATCTACTTCGCCTCCAAAGAGCATTTCTTGCGAAATGGTTCTTCCCGTGTAAACGCAGGTATGTGCACACTCTTTCCAAAGTCTGTAGCGCAATCTATCGTCGCGCTTGGCGTGTTGGATACCGTGTTCTGCCGCTATCTCAGTGGCTTCTTTATTCAGTTTCTCATTCGCTTTGTTCTGCTTTTGCGCGGCTTCCTTTTGCTTGGCCGTGAGTTTCATATCGCGTGCCATCTCGACACGTACCACATCAATTACACCGTATTTTTTGATGATGGCATTAACGACACGACGCGTTTCGTAAAGAGCTTTTTGCACGACTGGGTTGCGCAGTAGTGGTGGCTCATCAAGCTTTGGCAAGACCTTCGTTTCGGTTGGTTTTGAATGGTTGTAACCCGCCTCTTTGCATGCTTCGTCATAACGGAATCCCTTTTGAAGCTCGGGCAGAATCTTGTTGAGCGCCTTCGACGATAGGCGCCCGTTACCCGGCTCCAACTCAGTTTGCGCCAATGCTTGCGCGATCTTTTCGTCAAATTTCCAGTGCTCCCGCATCCGACGCAAGAAACCAGCGTCGTTATCGATGGTGAGCAAATCGGTAATCAGTTCGCGTTGCATTTCAATTGGCAGGGCGTCCCAGGTGTCGTTCATGGCATCGCGCACCGCGTACGCGGTGCGATTGCCGATGAGCTCCGACTTCTTGCCTTCTTCAAGGTTGAATAGCTCGTTTTCGTGAAGCCCCAGCGATTTCTTGGCCTTCCCCCAGGAAACAGTCTTTTGCTTTTCCAGCAAGGCCGACAGCTTCATTTTCTCGCTCATGTCGAGCTTGCGGTATGCGCGCGTAATCGGATTTTTGACTTCGAGGTGATTCAAGTCTTGCCACATTCGGGCACGCTGCGCTTCAAGCAAAGCACGTGGCGCACGCTTGCGATCAGGTTCAAAAGGGCATTTGCCGATCAAATGCTTTTGCAGTTTCAGCGGGCGCTGAAAGAAAATCGTGTTGTGAATTTTGACTTTTAACGGTGCTGTGAGAGTGTCCGGATGATGAACTGCTTGCGCCGCCCACAATTGCTCAAATTCAGACTTGTACATTTCTCGGTGCGTGTAGCGTCCACGTTTAGTCGGTTCCGCTACGAGGTATTCACCTAATGTGCGAGCACATTTCTGCGCCATTTTTTGGTAAAGCTCGGAAATAGATTTTTTTACAACGCCCTCATCGTCGCCTTTTGACTTGCGATTGCTCTGATACCCGCGATGTTTGCAAAGCTGCATCAACACCCGACCGAATTCTTCTAGCGAAAGCTTTTCATCCAATCCGCGCTTGCGAAGTAAATAGGGGTCCCCCAAATCATTGACTGCCTGCTCGTTCCATTCCAAAAGCAATTTAGGATCCACCATGCCGTTGTCGCAAAGAAGTTTTGCAAGCGCCTCACGACGCATTTTCCTTCGCGCGACGAGCTTGCGCGCGCCACGCGCCATGCGCCGGGCGAGGTTTTTTGGCGCACGGGTTTTTGCTTCAACGGCCTCCTGAAAAATACGGACGCCGCAATCAATCAGCTCAAAAGGCTGCTGATTTTCATCAAAGCGCACGAGCGCCCAACCAATTGAATTGGTACCGAGGTCCAAGCCGAGCGTAACGGTGGATGGCATAAAAATCTCTCCTTGCAAAAAATGCCCGGTTTGTTTATTCT
>JAYVTL010000131.1:0-2908 GCA_043788845.1 Candidatus Uhrbacteria bacterium | reverse complement strand
CGGATGTCACGAAATTCTTGAAAGGCTATTTTGGTTACACCGACGTGCGGGTTCTGCCATTCAATGTTTCGAATATCAAGCGCGCCGTCGCCAATGGCTATCCAGTGATGATTCCAGCCAACGGCAAACTTTTACCAAATCCAAATTTCAAAAACGGCGGCCCGCTCTATCACATGCTCGTCGTTAAAGGCTATACCGCCGACCGTTTCATCACCAATGATCCCGGCACCCGCAACGGCAAAAACTTCACCTATACCTTTGCGGCTTTGCAAAAAGCAGCTCACGATTGGAACGCTACCGCCAATGTCGCCGATGGACCCGCCGTCATGCTCATCATCATCGATAGCAAGCGCTAACTATGTTGCTCATTGCGCTCACCGTAGGGATTATTGCCGGCGCTCTCATTCTATTTGTGGCGCATCTCGCTCCGACCTTTGGCGCTGGTAATTTTATTCGCGACCTCGATCAACCCCATCTTTTCAGCAAAACCATCACCCGCCGCGAAGCTCACCTCATCGGTTCGTTGGTGCATCTGCTGGTTTCGGGCATTTTTGGTGTGCTCTTTGCTCATCTCGTCCAAAACGGCCTCTTCACCGGCTTCACCTTCCTCAATATCTTATTGTGGAGTGCCCTGCACGCGCTCTTCGTCGGCGGTGTTATCTTTCCTCTCGAAGGCCACGGTCTCTTTGGCACCAAAGAAGACGCCTGGTTCCCCATTGATCTCGCTCTAACCAGCCTGGCCTGGGGTATCCTCTTTTGGTGGCTCATGAAAATATGGTTCGCGGTCGTTTAATTTCAGCCATCATCGGCGGCGTTTTGGCCGGCAGCACGGCTTTGCTTATTGTTCTCACTTTCGTGCTAGATTCCCAGCCGACCCCTATTCCCAATCAAGTCGCCGCAGCCTCGATCCCACCGCCAGCCAACACCTTGCATCCCTCGCCAACCGTCACCATCCGCCACTCGACCCCAGTTTCCATTCCGCCTCCACTGTCTCTGTTCTTCACCGGCGACATGATGTTTGATCGCAAAGTCGCCCTGCGCAGCGCCACCAGCACCGCCTATCCTTTTGAAAAACTCGGTGATACGCCAAACAACTTTATCAAAAACGCCGATCTCTTCATCGCCAATCTCGAAGGTCCGGTCACTCCACTTCGTCGCGCGCCAGTGAAGTCGATCGACTTCGCTTTTGATCCCAAGATTGTCCCCATGTTGAAACAACAGGGGATAGATGTGGTCTCGCAAGCTAATAATCACACCCTCGATCAAGGCCGCGATGGCGCCGCTGATTCTCGCAAATATCTTGCGGAACAAGGCATTGCGTTTTTTGGAGATCAAGTGCATGACGATGCAACCTCTTCGCGTGTCATCGTCGAAGCGCGTGGCAAAAAGATCGCCTTCCTCGGTTTCAATATCACTGACAATCCACTTGATGAAGAAGCGGCCTTCGAAGCGGTTTCCTCCTCACATCCTTTGGCCGATTATGTCATTGTCTTCATGCATTGGGGCAATGAATATCACGATCATCCCACCGCTGGCCAAGTTGAACTCGCACACAAATTCATCGACGCCGGTGTCGACGCCGTCATCGGCGCGCATCCGCATTGGAGAGAAAGTCTCGAAGTCTACAAGCATCACCCCATCGCGTATTCCCTGGGCAATTTCATCTTCGATCAAGATTTTTCAGAAGAAACCCAACAAGGTTTAACCCTCGGCCTCACCTTTGGCGATCAAATCCAACTCGAACTTTTTCCGGTCCGCATTGATCGCAGTCAACCACGTTTTCTGCTCGACGATGAACGCAAACTCCAACTCGAACATCTCGCAAAAATCTCTGATTCAAGTCTGAGCGAACAAATAAAGCAGGGGATGATCACCATCTCAAACAAATAAAAAAAGCCGTCCCCAGTGGGTCGGCTTTTGAGTTCAGCGCCACACGATACGATTGTAGGCTTCCAAATCGAGATCATCTTCGCAGCACGGTGTCGTTGGTGGCGGATTCACCATCGTATCGAATTCCTCCGCCGTCATCGGCACCACATCCTTGAGCGAATCATCCTGCCCGCTGCTGACGGCGCTTTGAGTCCAGAACTCTGACATGTATGAGGTGATTTTGTGTGTGCTCATCGAGACCTCCTGTGTAAAGAGCTAGCTTCAAAAACACGAACAAGCGATTGTGCATTGGAAAGATGATACACCGTCAGCGCGCCAACCTGCTCGATCGGCAAACACCGGCATATCCGCTCAACATCTCCAGCGCACACCTCCGCGCACAACGGCACCAGCTGTTTGTAGAGCGCGCGCACCTTGGCTTGATCCTGATTCATCTTCGGCTTGATCGCGCTGTTCGTCCGTCGCGGATCAAACCGATGCAACAATCCCACCACCACCGCATCCACAATCGCAAACCGTGCCCGCTGATCATCAGCAATCGCCGACCAATCGCCATGTCTCGCCAGCGCCGCCGCCAACTCCTCATGCGGATACATTTTTCGTACATGATGGAACATGAATCCTCCTCAACACGCCGGTTTAAAAGAACTCGCTCAAGCCTAGCGTGATCGTTTGTCTGATGCAAAAAACTATGAAACACTGACGCCTGTTGGATATTTCAAACAAGAGAGGATCCCATGCAAAAGCTCCCCGTTTCAGGTGAAGCTCTCTGGACTGCAAAAGTCGAACCTTCCCTCACCGGCTCCGGCGCCTTGCCGCCAAACCCGACCTTTCCCGACACACCGATCCCTGTGGCTTCATCGCCAGAGATCGATGCCCTCCTCGAAGCCTTCTCAACACCACCGGGCTATGTCGAAGGCACGTTTCCGTAACTCCAAAGCTCCATCTGTCTGATGGAGCTTTTCAATATCTGACTTCAAAGATCTGTCCAATCGGCCGCGCCACGTGACGCGTAAAA
>JAYVTL010000130.1:0-1528 GCA_043788845.1 Candidatus Uhrbacteria bacterium | reverse complement strand
GGGGATCATAGGGTTTTAGCGCCATTGCAGGTCGTTGGTGACCAGAGGCCGCGTTTGGCGATTCTGGCATCTTCTTGCAATTGTTTCAACTCGCGTTTGTAAGCGGCGTTCATAGGGAAGGTGGTATAGGCGTAGGCATAACCGTCGTGCACCATTTGTTTATTAAAATTGGTGCCGTCTTCGAGAATGATCATGCGCAACAGCCGATCATATTTGTCGCGCTCGTCGCCTTGCGGATCGGCGACGAGTTGGACGCGTTTGCCAGTTAACATTTCTTTGGCGTGATTGGAAGCTTCTTTGCCAAAACATTCGACCGCGCGTCGCGGGTCAACGGTCTCGGGCGTGTTGATGCCAAGCAAACGTAATTTAAATTCTTTGTGCTCACTATCAATCATCGCGAGCACGGTGTCGCCGTCGACGACGCGGGTAATGGTGGCGTTGAGAGTGACGAGGGGCGAGTTGTTGTTGTTGTTGTTGTTGGTGGTGTTGGTGGTGGTCGCAGCAGCTAGAGTTGCTGCGGTAGTGGTGGGAGCTGAACTTGCTGGGGCGGAGTCGAAGGTTGGTAGAGGTAAAGTGAGTTGATTATTGGATTTGGCGTAGAAAAAAATGGTGGCACCAAGGGCGAAGAGAAAAGACAAAAGTTTGAGCAAGCCGCGTGGCATATTAGTCGGTGATGATCCAGCCGACTTTGACTTCGCCCGCTTCGACTACGATTTCGTAGCGGTCGAGGCGATGACCATTGGGACTAATGCCCGTCTCGAGATCAAAACCCCAGTCATGCCAGGGACAATGAATTTTCCCATCCATGATTTTGCCGCAACTCATAGGACCGCCCATATGCGGACAAATGGAATTGATAGCGAAAAACTTTTCCCCTTGGCGCACGATGCTCATGGGTTTTTTGTGGACTTTGACGTCACGAACTTGGCCGTCAGTCCAGTCTTCGAGCTTGCCAATGACCACCAAATTGTCAGGACCGTTCTCGCCAAAAGGATGTGCCATATGTCCACCAGGGTACGCGACAAACGACAATTTTTGTAGTACCTGCACAAACCAGGTAGGCTGATGCCATGAGTGACTACTCGTCGGCTTTATTTGCGGCTGAACTCGGCGAGGTGCCGACCTTGGATTTGCATGGTGAGTTTGCTGACAATGTTCGCTATACGCTGGATGATTTTATTCAGCGAGAAGTGCAGTACGGGTCTGAGGCCGTCAAGATTATTCATGGGCTGGGATCTGGGAAATTGCATGATGCGGTGCACAAACTATTGCGGACACATAAGCTGGTGGCTGCGTTTAGGGATTCGGGCAATCCACGTGAAGCGGGTGGGGCGACGGTGGTTGCCCTGCAGCGAATCCCCTTTGCGCGCCACCGTTGACTTTGGCTGGGCGAACACGTATGCTTTGGCCACAATTTGGGAGTCCGAACTTGCCATTCGGGGATCGTCTAACGGTAGGACAGCGGCCTTTGAAGCCGTTTATCTAGGTTCGAATCCTAGTCCCCGAGCCAAGCAAAAACCACACCTCG
>JAYVTL010000129.1:0-5702 GCA_043788845.1 Candidatus Uhrbacteria bacterium | reverse complement strand
CACATCATCATTCATCACCAAATCAAGATAACGCTTGCGAAAACGAGCCTCGACATCGGTCAGGCCATGCCACTTCTCTGGCAAAGGCAATAACGCTTTTGCGAGAATAGTCCACGCAGACAACAACAAAGTTTTTTCACCGCGATTGGTCACAAAGACCTTCCCGGTGGCTTGCACAAAGTCGGCTGGATCAACCCGATCGCGAAACAACTCAAACACTTCGACACCGATGGTATCGAGTTTGAGCAAGATTTGAATTTTGCCAAAACCATCCTTCAGGTCGGCAAACAATAAACCACCATGGACTCGCGTCGTCATGACACGACCAACGATAGTTACTTCCTCTTGCGAGGCATTCAATTCATCAAACTTGGACAAAATATCACCCACGGTATGCGTCCGCGTCACGCGCGATGGATATGCGCTGACACCAGCCTCTCCGAGAGCCTGCAATTTTTCACGGCGAACTTGTGCTTCGTCCAACATAGGTTGGGTGCAAGATACCCGATTATGCAAAGTGGGTCAACGGATTTCGTCAAGACCCCACCTCCCGCTTAAGAAATCTTGATGAGGTTATAGCGCACAGTTCCATTTGGCGTCTCGACCGATACCGTATCCCCCAATGCACGATCAAGAAAAGCATTACCCAGCGGGGACTCATTTGAAATGCGTCCAGTCATTGGATCAGCTTCATTCGAACCGACAATGGTATATGATTTTGTCTTCCCATTCACCTCCACCTCAACCGTCGAACCAACACGAACGACACCGCCCTTGGTCGCGCCCTGGTCAATCACGGCAATATTCTTAAGCATGTCGTCAATCTCACGAATACGACCTTCGGTCATACCCAAAGAATCCTTAGCTTCATGATATTCAGCATTTTCTGACAAATCACCCAAAGCCTTGGCTGCTTCCAAACGCAAAGCCAACTCACGCCGGGTTACGGTTTTGAGCTCATGTAATTCAGCCTTGAGCTTCTCAAGACCTTCAGACGTAACATAAGTGATTTTGTCGGCCATATGGGTGGAATGAAATGCGCGCTTCAACAAAAGCGCGCTATATACATCAGAATACTGGCACTAAATCCAACTGTCAACTGCTAGAGACTTACAGCGCTTGTTGAGCTCGCCGCGTTCATTTTCACCGTACCACTACGCAAATTATACCATTCCTGCAAAATATCTCGCGCGACCGGCACCGCTGATGATGAACCTTCGACACCTTCTTCAATCAACACGGTCACCACAATCTCGGGTTTCTCATACGGCGCAAACGAGGTGAACCAAGCGTGGTTTGGTTTATCATTCCGCCATTGTGCCGTCCCCGTTTTCCCTGCTACCTGGACTGGAAAATTATTCAGCGCACGACCCGAGCCATAATTAACCGTGCCGCGCATTCCTTCTCGCACAACCTGGATGACAGCTGGGGCGGCAATCTGTTCACCTAAACCGGTGGTGCTGGCTTGCAACAAATCAAATGGACCAAAATGAGGACGAATACGCAAACCGCCATTGGCAACCTCGGAAGTGAAGTTTGCGACTTGGAGTGGCGTCACCAATAAATCACCTTGGCCAATCGACAAATTATAGGTATCACCCACAAACCACCGATCGCCCTTGGTGCGTTCTTTCCAAGCTTTGGATGGCACAAAACCTGTATTCTCTGCCGGGATATCAATCCCGGTTTTCGCTCCCAAACCAAAACGCCGCATCCAATCGGTCAGCCGATCTACGCCCAAGCCAATGAAGTTTTGATAGCCCCCACCCACCGTATAAAAAAAGGTATTCACCGACCAGGCAATGGCTTTACGCACATCGGTGATCCCATGACCACCAGCCTTCCAATCAGGAAAAAACGTCGCTCCAATGTGCAAACCACCGACCGACATCACGGTCGTTTGTGGTGTAATCACCCCTTCAGACAAGGCAGCTGTCGCCACCACCGGCTTCACCGTCGAACCAGATGGAAACAATCCCCCCCAAGCACGCGGCAATAATGGATGATCAGGATCTTTCAATAAATCAGCAAAATACGTCGAAGATACACTCCCAGAAAACGCATTATTGTCATACGCCGGCACCGACACCATGGCCAAAACCGATCCATCACGCGGATCCATGGCAATGGCCGAACCTCGAGTCAAATGAATTTTCTCTAATTCCTTTCGCAAAGCTTTTTCTGCCGCACGCTGCAAATCTGCATCCAAGGTCAAAGAAATATCCATGCCATCGATCGCTTCGGTGTGTTCTACCAAGGTCGTTGCCCGATTGCGTGCATCGACCTCGGTGATGGTTGAGCCTGGCACCCCGCGCAAGATTGTTTCATACGAAGACTCCACCCCGGTTTTTCCAATCACATCCGTTTGCCGATATTGTGCGCTGCGTGTCGCCAACTCATCGGCCGAAATACCACCAACATACCCCAATACATGAGACAAACTCTGCGTTTCTTGCGAAAAAGGATACTGACGCTTTTGCCCATTCGCAATCTCCACTATCGGCTCCAAGGCCAATAATTTCATGCGCACCGCTTGCTCATAGGTAATGTCACGCATCACCGTCAATGAAGCCGTCACATCGGTTGATGAGGCGATCATCGCTTCCAATTGTTCCACCGACAGCCCCAACGTTCGTCCCGTCAATCCCAATACTTCCTCGGCTGCTGACGGATCAGCCGGCAATAAGGCCGGATACAAACGGATATCAAACGATGGCACATTCTGCGCCAATACCACCCCATGCCGATCACGAATAATCCCCCGTTTAGCGAGAACCGGCTCGACCCGCAACCGATTCGCCTCGGCACGACGTTCATAACTCGCATGCTGCACCCCCTGCATCCAATACGCCCGTCCCATGAGAACCGCAAATAAAATACCAATGGTTACATAGGCCAAAATGAATTTCCACTTGGTAAACGGCGAACCAATAAACAAAGCTTGCTCACTCAAATGCGTATACTCATCCTCAAATAAAACCTCATGCGACATGGTTTCGCTGGTGCGTTCCACCCGCTGACCAATGCCATCTTCATTCCAAGTAAAAGGAGATTTAGTCTCCATATGAAGGCCGTATCCCATTTGAGCGAATAAAAATACGCTTCAAAACACCTTCACCAACAAACAACAATAAAACACAGCCGCTATCCCACAAAAAGATTGGCCACAACTCCGACCACTGAAATAAATGCCCCACCCCAGCACTCCCATGCCGAACAAATTCAATCGGGATTTGCAAAACAAAAGCCAAAACACGAGCCACCACTACCAAGGCCACCGCAGAATACAATGAATGATTGGTCATAACTCGGTCCGCAGAGACAACCAAGGAAAAAAACACGAAGCCAGCAATCACCATCGCCACATGCGCGTCGTTTTGCGGAAAAAGATCAACCACCAAACCGGCCGCCAACATAGCAGCCAACACTTCAAACCGCCGCCCACGAATAATGCTAAACACGGCCATCGGCAAAACCGGCAAGAAAAAAACCAAAGGCGATCCCAAAAAAGTCCGCAAAACTTGCTCCCAAAAAGCGAGAAATACCCCCATCAAGCTCCAACCCACCAAGGTCTTCCACATACTCAATTCCCTGCAGCCGATGCGGCCGGTCGCAATAAAACCACCAAATCAATGCGCTCACGCTCGGCTTGCGGCTCAATAGTGGCCGACTTAAACGGATCGGTTTCTTTCGCCTGCACATCGGTCGCCATCCCAATCACCAAATCAGGCGGAATCTTTTCCTCGGTACCCGCCGTCACAATCACGTCATCCTGCTTCAACGCCGCAATATGTGGCACCAGAGTCAATTCCGCCACATGATTGCCCAGCCCTTGCACCACCCCAATCAGCTGTTTGGTCCCCGCCACCGCCGCCGATACCCGGCTCGATTCATCCGACACCAACATAATACGCGACACATGCGAAGATAAAGATATGACCTTGCCCACATATGTCCCCTCGCCCACTACCGCCGCCATCCCGATCTCGAGTCCATCAGCTGAACCACGATCAATCAGCAATGACGCATGAATGGGATCAACACTCCTGGCGATAATATGTGCACCCACATGTTCATACGGCGAATTCTTCAAAAAATTCCCCGCGTCCTTCAAATTTTGGTTCTCCAATTCTAAAGATTTTAATTTCACATAATCCACACTCACCGATGACACACGGGCCTCAAGTTCTGCGATTCTCTGGCGCGCTGCCTCCAAGCTTTGTGCCGGATCCGTCGAACGTTCAAAAAAACGACCAATTCCTGCGATCGGCCGCACCACTGGCAGAAATATCGCTTGCAGCCCACTCCCAATCGGCTTTAAAATTCCAGCTATCGCCAAAATGCCGAGGGCTCCAATAGCCGCCGCAAAAATAATAAAGGCGCGACGAAGATTCATACAAAATTAACGCACGCGATCAGTCGATGGATACGACACATCCGCCAGCAGCTTTTCGTTCTCGAGCAATAACGAACAACCACGGGCGACGGTCGTCAACGGATCTTCTGCAATGCGCACCGGTAAACCGGTACTCTCGGTAATCGCTTGATCAATACCACGCAACAAAGCACCACCCCCAGTCACAATAATTCCACGACGATAGGTATCCGCCACCAATTCTGGCGGTGTAATCTCGAGAATCGACTTGAGATGCTCAATAATGGTTTTAACCGAACGCGACAAGGCTTCACGAATCTGGCCATCATTCACGATGATCTCGCGCGGCAAACCCGATAGCAAATCACGACCTCGTAATGGCGTTTCCAACCGTTCAGTCAACGGCACCGCCGAACCGACCGCGATCTTCACTTCCTCGGCCACACGTTCACCCACCAACATATTAAAAACATCACGCGCATATTGCACAATATTCCGATTCAATTCATCGCCAGCAATCGGAATCGATTTAGCCGTCACCACCCCGTTCAAAGAAATCATGGCAATCTCAGTGGTGCCACCGCCCAGGTCCAATACCATATTTCCAACTGGTTCGCTGATAGGCAATCCCATACCAACAGCAGCCGCCAATGGCTCTTCCACCAAAAACACTTCACGCGCACCAGCCGAAGTAACAGCATCACCCACAGCTTTGCGTTCCACCTCGGTCACGTCCAGTGGCACACCAACGACGACGCGTGGACGTGGCACAAACGCACTCTGCTCACGATGGATTTTGTCTATAAAATACTTCAACATTTTTTCGGTCACTTCAAAGTCAGCAATGATGCCACGCTGCAACGGACGTGTGACCAAAATATGTTGCGGAGTTTTACCCAACATATTGCGCGCTTCATGTCCGACAGCCAATAATTGCCCAGTACGTGTATTCACCGCCACCACTGATGGCTCTTGGATCACAATGCCTCTCCCCTTAATACAAACCAAAGTATTGGCCGTCCCCAGGTCGATGCCTAGATCTTTTGAAAAGCGTCCAAACAGGGAGGATCGAAACATATCCGCCCCATCTTACGCTTGCAGGCTACGGTTAGGCAAGCACCTCACTGTGGACTACCCGCGACGGGACTCTTGAACAATCAAAGAAAGGTATTCTGCTAACAAGCTAATAACGATGAGTACAAATAGTGTCCACCAATGAAACCAACCTTGTGACGAGAGTAACAATGCGCAAGCCGCTACCACCGACAATAAAACAGCATGACGAAATGACACCCGTACCTCACGATGCATCACATCACGTCGTCCA
>JAYVTL010000128.1:0-3085 GCA_043788845.1 Candidatus Uhrbacteria bacterium | reverse complement strand
TCGAGAAGAGCAGCGACTTGGGGACTGCCGACATTGGCGACGAGCAGGCCGCCGTCTGAAATATTGCCGAGCAGTTGGCGAAAAGCTTCAACCATGATTTCGATGGTTGGAAAAACGTCGGTGTGGTCGAGCTCGATATTGTTGAGCACGACGCCGAACGGTTTGAACTCGAGAAAATGACGCGCGTATTCGTCACCTTCGATGATCCAGAGATCAGATGTGCCGATGCGCAAGTTGCCGTCTGCGAAGTCTGGGACCTTGGAGCCGACGACGACGGTTGGTTCTTTACCGGCTTCAATCAACACACGACCGAGCATGGCGGTGGTGGTGCTTTTGCCGTGAGTGCCGGTGACGAGAATTGTTTTTTGGCTCGCCGTCCATTGTCCGAGGAATTGGAAATTGGTCAGCTCGGGCAAGCCGCGACGCTTAGCTTCAGCGCGTTCGAGATTGGTGTCGGGAGCAGCCGAGGTGTAGATGACGAGTTGGCAATCAGCGGGCAGATGCTCTGCGCTTTCGCCGAGGGTGATGCTGGCACCACGAGCCGACAACGCCGCGGTTTGCTCATTGGCCATGAGGTCAGAGCCGCTGACGCGCACATTTTTTTCTAACAAAAGTTTGGCTACCGCTGACATATTGATGCCACCGATGCCAATAAAGTGAACCGAGATCAGAGAGTGGACGTCCATGCGCATAGGCTACCCGTCGCCGCGCTCGTTGACAATACGTTGCCAGTCGTTGGAAAACCGCGTAGCATTTTGGCATGTCCAATCTTTTTCAGACTGATGCCCAGGTCGCTCGCTTGATCGATGAAGAAACCATGCGCCAACGTCATGGTCTCGAATTAATCGCTAGCGAAAACTATGTGAGTGAGGCGGTGCTCGAAGCCTTAGGCACGCCACTGACCAATAAATATGCTGAAGGCTATCCGGGCAAACGCTATTATGGCGGCAATGAAACCATCGACAAGATCGAGTTGCTGGCGATTGAGCGCGCGAAAGCCTTGTTCAAGGCGGAGCATGTGAATGTGCAATCGCATGCGGGCGCACAAGCAAATTTTGCCGTCTATCTGGCACTCGCCAAACCGGGCGATACGATTCTTGCTATGGATTTGGCACATGGTGGACATTTGACGCATGGTTCGGCGGTCAATTTTTCGGGCAAGTGGTTTAAAATTGTGCCGTATGGGGTGCGGCAAGAGGACGAGTTGATCGATTATGCTTTGGTACGCGAACTGGCCCTGCGCGAAAAACCACGGATGATTATTGCTGGCGCGAGTGCGTATCCACCCCAAATAGATTTTTCAATTTTTCCTGACATCGCTCGTGAGGTGGGTGCGTATTTACTGGTTGACATGGCACATGTAGCGGGTTTGGTGGCGGCAGGTTTGCATCCAGACCCAATGCCATTTGCAGATGTGGTCACGACGACGACTCATAAAACATTGCGCGGACCACGCGGTGCCATGATTTTATGCAAGACCTTGGATCGGCTTGATCCAGATGGGAAAAAGAATCTCGCGCAAAAAATAGATAGCGCGGTCTTTCCTGGCACCCAAGGCGGACCACTTGAACATTGCATTGCGGCTAAGGCCGTGGCTTTACATGAAGCCGCGCAACCAGCATTTATCACCTATCAAAAAAATGTTTTGCAGAATGCGGTTGTTCTTGCACAAGAATTGAATCGACAGGGGGCACGCTTGGTGACGGGTGGGACGGATAATCATTTATTGCTGGTTGATGTGACGCCATTTGGAATTGGTGGGCTTGAAGCAGAGCGGACCTTGGAGCGGGTTGGGATTAGTGCCAATAAAAATATGGTGCCGTTTGATACACGCAAACCCGCAGATCCAAGCGGCGTACGTTTGGGAACGGCGGCGATCACGACACGAGGTTTGGGTGCGGATGAGACCAAAGAACTCGGCGAGATTATTGCAAATGTCTTGAAACAACCCACTGATGGAGCGGTGATTAGCCAGGCGGCGACCCGCGTGCGTGCCTTGGCTGAAGCGCATCCATTGTATCCACAGCGAGCAAATTTTGTAGAATGAAAAAAGGCGCCGTGATGAGGGCGCCTTGGGGAGAAGTCGGATTTAACAGAATTGATGGGCCGAGCTTCGCACTTGCGATGCGTGTGGAGGTGTCACGCGACACATTCACGAAACTCGGGGGGAGAGGTTCCACTCCCCGTACGCAACCCATTACGTACCCATCTTTCCTGGACGCTCGAAAGCATCTGAACCTTGCAACAAGTCGTCATCGAGCTGAACTCGACGAGAGCTGCCACATGTCGTTTTTGGCGGTGTGATGACGGGGCGCGAACGCCGAGCGAAGAACGGCCAAAACGAATCCTGCACTCACACGAAACCATGAGCAGGAGGAATTGTCAAACCGCGCGGCTTCGCATATGCTCTTCCCATGCAACTCATAGATGGCAAAAAACTCGCCAGCGATATTCGCCAAGCGACGATACAGGACATACAAAAATCCAAACTCACACCGGGTTTGGCTGTGATGTTAGTGGGTGACGATCCGGCGTCGGCGCTGTATGTTTCGTTGAAAGAAAAGGCTGCTCGCGACTTGGGCGTTTTGGTGCAGGTGGCGCGGTACCCGGCACTGACGCATGACAGCGAGTTAATCGCGCAACTTGCGCAATGGAATGCAGACCCGGCCGTGCATGGGATTTTAGTGCAACTCCCCTTGCCAGAAGGTCATGATGTAACAGCCGTCATTACGGCGGTGGCTCCGGCCAAAGATGTAGATTGTTTTCATCCCGAGTCGGTGCGTAAGCTTTTAGACAATGAAGCAGAAATTTTATCTCCAGTTCATGAAGGTATTATGCGTTTGATTGCTTCGACTGGGATTACCATCAATCAAGCCAAGACGGTGGTGATTGCCAATAGTAATGTTTTTGCCGAGCCACTGGTTTATTTATTGAAACGGGCGGGAGCATTCGTGACCAACTTTACGCCCGAGACGCTCGAAAAGGATGTGGTGCAAGCCGCTGACATTATCGTGATCGCCATCGGACGTGCCAAGTTTTTGACACGTGATTTTGTGAAGAGCGGCGCGGTGGTGATTGACGTGGG
>JAYVTL010000127.1:0-5435 GCA_043788845.1 Candidatus Uhrbacteria bacterium | reverse complement strand
CTTCGGTCCCAACCGGCGTTTTTGGCACCTGGGTATCTCGTGCGAGATGTGCGCCATACGCACTGCACGATCCATCCGTCGCAGATTGCAGACAGAAATGATCGTTCACCGCCCCAAATCCAAAACCAAAGTCCGATGTATCGAACCCCGCAATCGGAAATTGAAAGGTCGAAGCATACGGCACTCCCGTCGCCGGATCAAGCTTGAGCGCATCAACATTCGCGACCAACTCGGTCGCTCCCGGCCGCGCATCTGATGTCTGCTCGCCCTGCTGACAAGCACCAACCATCACGCTAACCACCAACCCCAAAAAAAATCGCGCGTCATGAGCCATGGTCAACCTCCGCTATAAATTGTCAAAGAACCGTATCCTCGTTTCCGTCCGCGATGCATTCCCGGACAGAAGTGGAGATACAAAAAAGATGGCTGGCAGCCATCTTCGATGCCTGTCTTAGAAAAAATAAACTATGGCACATTCACCGTCGCAATATACGACGCGATCTCGGTTGGTAATGACGCCGTCCAATCAAACGCTGGATCCGATGAAGAAATCAACAAGACATTCGTTTCACCTTGAATCAAGAACGCCGCTCGAACCCCACGAGGCGCAATCACAAAGCCTTTGCGTCCGGCTAAATTAAGCTCCTTCCCATTCAAACTCTTCACATTTGCTTGAAACTCTTTTACATCCGTCACCACAGCTTCATGCAAACTCAATTCGAGATTCTTCCCAATCGTCTTGATCCGAGCCTGACGTAACGGTCGAGTCCCCGCCAACAAAGCCGGCTCCTTCCCCGTCAATTCAGTCGCTTCCAAATAGGTCCAGTCTGCCCCAAGTCCACCCAATGCATCACTCCCCGGCACCACCGAACTCGTTAATTCGGGTCCGCCATGACGCGATAATACCTCCTGCTCCATCTGTTTGTATTCTTCTTGCGAAATCTTAAAATGCAAGGTCATCGGCAAAAAGAATCTCACCCACAAGGCAGCCAAGACCAAGGTACAACCGCCCACCACAAACAACACTTTTGGCACCGATGGGTTTCGCAGATCTGGCATAGGATCATATTGTAACGTACGAAAACGATTTCGACGAACCTGAAGAAGCAAACTCTTTATGGGTCGGGTCAAACTGCTGGTCGGAACAGTCTGACGAGCGGCATCGGATGCACAAGGCAGGATGCCAAATCACAACCCAACGGCGTCGTATTGCAGGAGAAACAGACCACCTTCCATAGGACTTCTTCGTCATCCCAGTCACCGTACCAAGATGTGGAATTGCATGAGCCGCTATTTCCCTCTCATGCCTTTCCCAAAGCCAATGGCCTATTCGTCTTCCTGCGTTTGCCTCTTCATGTGTCGAAGGTGCGGAACCTTGCGGTCCACCTCTATACTTTAGCCCCTTTAAAAATCGGGTCAAAAATACTTGTCAGCTCCCACCAACACACCACCAACCTCTCCCCTCCGCACCCACTCATTGCGAGAAATATCCTGTCTTCACCTTGTCAGCCGCCACTGACACTTCCACTTTTTTTCTCACAAGAAAAAAATCACCTCTTCATTTTGTGGATAACTTTCGCGCGTTTCCACAGCGTCCACCACGCAAAAATAAGCACATACATCATGAGCAATGTCACAAAAGAAATATTCAATTTCCAATCCAACCAAGGAAACCACGCCGACCACCCCGCAATCATCAACACCGCCGACAGCAACCCATGCGCCACCACACCCACCACCACCCCAATCAAATTACCTCCCAGCGCGGTCGCGAGCGCACCCCACAACATAATAAACGGCACAAACGGCAATGCTAATAAGTTGATCAACACACCGGCCCCGCTCACTCGTCCAAACATCCACGCCAAATACGGCGCCGTCATCAAGGTCGCCGCAATCGTCGTCGCTGCATTCTCACGCAGCCCAAATTTTTCTGGCAGCCACCACATACGTTCCTGCATCTTCGGTGCCCACACCAACACGCCCCACATCGCAAGAAACGACAACCCAAAACTCGCGTCAAATCCCAACAATAACGGATTCTGCGCCACCAATAGCGCCGCCGTTACCAATAATAAATACGTCGCATCCGGGATCCGTCCCACTTCTCGCCCCAACAAACCCAACCACCCCATCAACGCCGCCCGCAATACCGATGCACTAAATCCAACAAACAGGACAAACAACAACAACGCCACCGACGTCCCATAAAACGCCATCCGCCGGCGCAATCTCATCCCCAGCGCCAACGCCAACATCACCGTCACCACGATGGTCACATTCGACCCCGACACCGCCACCAAATGCATCAACCCCGCCCGCTGAAACGTCGCCTTCGCCTCGATTGAAAAAGTTTGCCCACCATACAACATCCCAATCAACAACTCCGCCTCATCTGCTTTAAACAAACTTCGTATCCTCCCCGACAAAAAACTCCGCCATGCAAACAACTTTCCCTGAAAACTCATCGCATCAACTTTCCCATGCACCACAAAACGATGTTCCACCTTGGCCGCCACCTCTCGACGATCCACCATTTGAAATCTCCAAGCCCCAACCAACAACGCCACCCCACAAACGAAAAACAAAACGCGTTGTTCTTTTTTCTCAAGACAAGAAATGCTCCCGCACATCACCGACCCCGCTACCAACCACCCCCACCCCGCAACAAAAACCATCGGCCAACACGAATGAAGACCAACCCCCAACAAAAAAAAGATGAGCGCGTACTTGGTAGACCTCATCTACTACCGCTGCCATGAATTGAACACTTTAGCAATACCCTCATCGGTCCAGCAAACACAACAAACAACTCGTCTATTTCTTTTGCCCTACTCTCAAATAGGTAAACCCCGCCTCCCGAGCCTCCTGTGGATTCACCACATTTCTCGCATCCATCATCAACGCCCTCCCCATCACCGACTTCAACCGCACCAAATCCAATGCTCGAAACTCCTCCCACTCCGTCGCAATCACCACCGCCTGCGCATCCCGCGCGGCTTCATACGGATTCTCGGCCTGCACAATCTCCAACCCATGCTGCGCCGCCTGCACCCGCGCCACTGGGTCATACGCCACAACCTCGGCCCCCGCACCCACCAAATGTCGAATCACATCAATCGCCGCCGACTCACGTGTATCATCGGTATTTCCCTTAAACGCCACCCCAAACACCGCAATCTTCTTCCCTGCTAAACTCTCCAATTCAATCAATAACCGATCAATCACTCGCCGGCGTGCCAATTTGTTCATCTCAATACTCGCCGTCACAATCGGCAACGAATGCCCAACCGTATCACCAAGTTTTTTCAACGCAAGCACATCCTTTGGAAAACAACTTCCACCCCAACCCAAACCCGCTTTCAAAAAATCCTTCCCAATCCGTGGATCCAACCCAATCCCATGCGACACCTTATCAATATCCGCACCAAGTTCCTCACACAAATGCGAAATCTCATTAATAAAACTAATCTTGGTTGCAAGAAATGCATTGGCCGCATATTTCGTAATCTCCGCACTCCGCGGATCCATCACCACCTTGGGACAATCCAAATACGCATACAAATGCACCATCACCTCGGTCGCGCGCGGCGAATTTGATCCAATCACCACCCGCGATGGATGCAAAAAATCATAGACCGCATGCCCTTCGCGCAAAAACTCCGGATTCGACACCACATCAAACGGCTGCGCCGTTTCACTCCAGATAATCTCGGCTTCCCACTCACTCGTCCCCACTGGCACCGTACTCTTATTCGCAATCACCGCATAACCAGTCAAGTTTTGCGCAATCATCCGCGCTGCCGACTCCACATAACTCATATCCACCGTCCCATCCTCCGCCGACGGCGTCCCCACCGCCACCGAAATCACTTCCACCCCCGCCAACCCTTCGGCAAACGAAGTCGTAAATTGTAATCGTCCCGCCTCCACATTGCGCTTCACCAATTCTTCCAACCCATTCTCATAAATCGGCATCACCCCATTGCGCAACTTCTCCACCTTCACCTGATCCACATCAATACAAATCACACGATGCCCCAAATCCGCCAGGCAAGCGCCAGACACCAATCCCACATATCCCGTCCCCACAACAGCCACTTTCATAGTCGCCATACCTTACATTCAAAGAATAAATTGTTCCAGCCTGTCTCTTATTCTTGCTAAGAAGATGGTTTATCTTCGTTCGAATCCCCACGCATCACATTATTGTAATATGAACCATCTGTATTCCTTACAATAACAAAAAAAATAAAATGAGCGCGGGTGGCAGGATGAACAATTTTTTTGGTTTGTGATAACAAACCAGTAAAAAATTCGTGAACCCTGACAGGACCCACGCGAAATTCCTTATTTTTAGACCTGCACGCTCACCAATCTCCCCTTGATATAGATGGTCTTCATCGCCGTTTTCCCATCCATCGCAGCCCGTACCTTGTCAGAACCCATCGCCATCTTCACCGCCTCTTCTTCTGTAATTGATGAATCCACCATCATCTTATCCCGCACCTTCCCATTCACCTGCACCACCATTTCAAAACTCGATGCCACAATTTTCCCGGCATCATACTTCGGCCATCCCGACACATGAATGGATTGCTGCTCCCCAACTTCCTGCCACAATTCTTCCGCCACATGCGGTGCAAACGGCGCCAAAATCTGCAATAACATCTTCCAACTTTCTCGCGAAAAAGATTTCGCCTCCGCAAAAGCATTTACCAAAATCATCATCGCCGACACCGCCGTATTAAAGCGCATGCCCTCAATATCTTCTCCCACTTTTTTCACCGTCTGATGCACCAAAGTCTCAAATGCCGCCTCATCCTGCGCCACAAACGGATTCTGATCCCGTACGGGCGCAAGCCTTGCGCCCTCCGACCGTGCGCCCTCCGACAATTTCACAATTTTTTCCAAGAATCTCTTCACCCCTTCAATGCTGCGCGTATCCCAAGGCGCATCCGCATCAAATGGACCAATGAACATTTCATATACGCGAAACACATCGGCACCATATTGCGCCACCACATCATCCGGATTCACCACATTGCCTTTTGACTTGGACATCTTCACGCCACCTTCGCCCAAAATCATCGCATGTGACCGACGCACCGCATACGGCTCACTCCCACATTCGCGCGGAATAATATCCAAATCCCACAAAAACTTATACCAAAAACGCGAATACAATAAATGCAATGTCGTATGCTCCATTCCACCATTGTACAAATCAACCGGCATCCAAAACTTGAGCTTGTCCTGTGAAGCAAACTCTTGATCATTGTGCGGATCGCAATATCTCAAAAAATACCACGATGATCCCGCCCAATTTGGCATGGTATCGGTTTCACGTTCCGCTTTTTCTCCACACTTTGGACAATCCACTTCAACCCAAGAACGAATCGCCGCCAGTGGCGATTCCCCTGTATCTGTTGGCT
>JAYVTL010000126.1:0-1844 GCA_043788845.1 Candidatus Uhrbacteria bacterium | reverse complement strand
GTGCCGAGTACCTCGGAAGCACGTTTGCAGATTGCGATGCAGACGCGTTCGGCGGCGCCGATCAAGCGCAATCCAAAGAGTTTGGGAGTGAGGACCAGTGCGCCATCGGTCTTTGTGGCCGATGTGGCGAGTGGGAAGATTCTCTATCAAAAAAATCCACATGCGGTTGTGCCGATTGCGAGTTTGACCAAGCTTGTGACCGTGATGGTATTTTTGGATCAACAGCCGGATTTGAAGAAGACGATTACGTTTCAAGAAGGAGATTTTGATAATGAAGGGAAAGATTATTTTGTGGCGGGTGATGTTATTACGAATGAACAATTATTGGAGTCGCTGATTGTGGGTTCGGTCAATGCGGCGGCGAATGCGATGGCGCGTACCACCTTGGGCAAGGAGGCGTTTGTATTGGCAATGAATGCGAAGGTGAAAGAGTTGGGTTTGAAGACGCCGCGTTTTGTAGAGCCTTCGGGGGTGAATCCAGAGAATAAGGCGAGTGCGGCGGATGTGGCGGCTTTATTGTCGATCGCGTCGGGGTATGCGGATATGCGTCGGGTGGCTGAATTATCGGCGGTGGATATTTCGCGCACGAATGGGAGCGTGGTGCATGTGGCAACCACGAATTTATTGCTGAAAACGTTTTTGAATAAACAACCGTTTACCATCGTGGTGGCCAAGACTGGATCTTTGCCGGAAGCTGGGTTTTGCATGGGACAGATTACGCGTAATGCTGATGGGCATTCGATTGTGGCGGTTGAATTGGGAAGTGAGAATCATTTTTCGCGCTATCAAGATATTAAAGCGCTGACGGCATGGGCTTTTCGGGCATACGAATGGCGATGAAAAAAATTGGAATTGATTTACGATGTTTACCGGTGGATGGTTCGCCGGGGGCAGGGGTCGCGCATGCGGCTCGTGATTTGGTGCGGCAAGTGATTGAGTTAGGCCCGCAGATTGAGTGGCATATTTTTCTTGGCGAGAAGAGTGCCTTTGAGACGGTACATTTTACAAAGCAGAAAGTGCAGCTTCATCGTTTGGCGAGCGTGTCGGGATCGGCGTTGCGAGCAGGGTTGCGACAGTTTCCCTGTACGGTGTTATTTGTGCCGTCGGGAGCGGTGGCGCCGGGGGTGAATATTCCGTGTATCCCGTGGGTGCATGATGTGGCGATTTTTCGCCATCCAGAATGGTTTCCGCAGAATATATTTCGTCGGACATTGACGACACGTTTATTTAAACGTGGGTTGGAACGCGCACCGCGAATTTTAGCGGTATCAGAATTTACCAAGCAAGAATTAGTGCGCGACTTGGGAATAGATGCGAAGAAAATTACCGTAACTTTGCAAGGTGGTGACCTCGCATTGGGTGCGACATCGGGTCCGGATTTATTGGAAGCAAAACGGCGTGCACGGTTGCGGGTGGCCGAGGTGGGGATTTCTTCCCCATATATTTTGTGGTTGGGAACGCTGGAGCCCCGCAAGAATTTGCCGTTTTTGTTGCAGGTGTGGAAAGAGGCGCGTGGGTCATTCTCGCGACCATTTGATTTGGTGATTGGGGGGAAGGATGGTTGGAAGCTGGGGCCGATTCAGCGGGCTTTGCATGAGACGGCGTTTCCATCGGCGTTGGGGTCGCATCTTCATCGTGTGCAAAATATGACGGATGAAGATCGACGTGACTTGTTGTTGGCGGCTGAAATAGTGGCTTTGCCGTCTTGGCATGAAGGGTTTGGGATTGTGGCGCTCGAGGCTATGCAGGCGGCGACGGCGGTGTTGGTATCATCGGCGGGGGCAATGCCGGAGGTGGTGGGGACGGCGGGGGTGGTGCTCGCCCCAGATGATGTTTTGGGGTGG
>JAYVTL010000125.1:0-1506 GCA_043788845.1 Candidatus Uhrbacteria bacterium | reverse complement strand
CATCTGGCGCTGGCGAAACAAAACAGCGCGACCCCCAAAGAACATGCTTTGTACGCAGCAAAACTCGAACGGCTGAAGTCGTATCGAAATTAGTTTTGTGGTTTTGCCAGTTTTACAATGAAGCTTCAATTGCAAACTTCACACCATGTCATGTTGACACGCGCCCGCATGTGAAGCAATTGCGATTTGGTCAAGCACGACCGCATTTTTAATGTTGGCCGTTAACCATACAAATTATCGAAATCGGCATGTAGCGGGAAGACTCCGCTGTCATCCACCACAATTCCGCCACATTCATGCCCCACTTTTGCCTATCCTTTCCGCTAAAGTTATGGTGTGAGCTGGCATGCGGCGCTGGCCATGTTTCGCTTGGCCTAGATTTGGGCAAGCTTGGGGAAAAATAAAAATGAAATCGCTTCAGTCTGTATTGGCCTTCATCCTTGCTGCGTGCCGTTTTGTTGGCCGCGCCATCAGCTGGTTCCTGTCCAGACTATTTGGCTCAATAACGTGGCAATCACCGTCTTGGCTCACTTGGCTGGGTGGGGGATTTAAACAGGCGACGGGCTACGTAGGCGCCAGGCCAAGGCAAAGTGCGATCGCGGGGACGGTCACCGTAGCGCTGCTGGCGGCACTGGCGGGCGGCTGGTGGTGGTGGGAGCAACAGCCCAAGCCAGTGGAATCCAGATACACCGTGACCGAACCCGGGCGCACGCCGATTGAAGAACGCGATTGGAAGCCGCTGCCGCTAAAAGTCACATTTGAGTTATCGGTGGCACCGCTCGCGAATGCGGGCAAGGTAATCGCCAGCGGAATCGAAATGGAGCCGAAGCTGGATGGCGTGTGGACGTGGGAGGACGATAAAAATATGTCGTTTATGCCGAAAACCGATTGGCCGATTGGCCGATTGGGCAGGAAATTAATGTGACGTTTGCTAGGAAAGATTTTTTGGCCGACAACGTTCAGGTGGCGAAATATAAATTCGATTTTAAAAGTGCGCCGTTTGTGGCGAAAGTGACGCAAGGTGAGTTTTACCAGGACCCGACGGATCCTAAGCTTAAAAAAGTGGTGAATACGGTCAACTTCAGTCATCCCGTCGATTCGAATGAGTTTGAAAAACGCGTGAATTTAAAATTCATCGGGCCTGACGCTGCCAACAATAGCGAGCCGAAATTTACGGTCACTTACGACAAGCTAAAACTAAACGCCTACATTCATTCGGCCACGCTACCCGTGCCCAAAGATGACAGCGGCGTGACCATGACTATCGACAAAGGCCTGGTCGCCGCACGCGGCAGCAACAAGACCACAGAGCTTTTGACTCGCACGGTGGCGGTGCCCAGCATCTACTCGCTGCGCGTGGCGGCGATTAAGCCGACGCTGGTGAATAACGATAAATTTGAGCCGGAGCAAGTGCTGGTGCTGGAAACCACGGCGACCGTGCATGAGAAAGAATTCTCTAAAAATGTGACGGCGTATGTGTTGCCCATTTTCCATCCTGACACCAAA
>JAYVTL010000124.1:0-3217 GCA_043788845.1 Candidatus Uhrbacteria bacterium | reverse complement strand
TTCGTTGACATCAGAAGTCACCCGTTGATTGAGCAGACGAAGGTCTTCTGCAGTCAAACTCCGATTTCGAACGGCATTCAAAAGAGAAATAAACACGTGATCACTTTGACGATACACTTTTTCTAGCTCAAGAAAAGAAATGTCTTTTGCTTGAAATAATTCTCGAATAACAGCTGACGAAAAGAAATACGGCGATGCATAGAGCTCACCAAACGCCGCGCGTTCTGTCGAAGAAACCACCGGTGGCAACTGATATAAATCTCCAATCACCACCATGCGCAAGCCACCAAATGGTTTTTTATTTTTCCGCACGACGCGCAAAAACTGATCCATGCAATCCATTACATCCGCCCGCACCATAGAAATCTCATCAATCACCAACAGATCCGCCGTGAGATACGCCTCGGCATCTTGCGCTGAACCCGCCCGCTTCCTGGCGTCCACCACCGTAATACCAGGCGCAAAACGAAAAAAACGATGAATCGTTTCCCCGCCGACATTCAACGCCGCCACCCCCGTCGGCGCCAACACCGGTGCGACCAATTGTGTTGTCTGCTTAAAATGTTTCAATAACGTACTTTTGCCTGTCCCCGCACGCCCGGTAATAAAGGTAAATGGTCCCCCGCTCTCTAATAACTCAAGCGCAGCATCAAATTCTGGTGTACGAGAAAGTCGCATGGCCGATACTGTATCTGCACCGCAGAAAATTGTCAGGTCATCCAAAAAATTCATGACTGATGCCATTTATTTCTTTTTCCCCGCTCACCCGCTAAACTTGCGCTCATGGCTTCATTCCAAACCCACATCACCTTTGGTATCGCCCTCGGCATGGTTGGGGCTATGGGTTTTGTTGCCCTCGCCCTCGCTCCTGACCAATGGATCCTGCCCGTCTTAATTGGCCTCGCCGTCATCATTGGCGCGATTTTACCCGACATGGACAGCGATACCGGCATCCCCTTTCATGTCACTTTCGGCTCGCTCGCCCTCATCTCTGGCGGCCTTGCTCTTGCTTACGCCCTCAAAAACTTTCCCAACGATGTGCGCTATCTCGTCGGTCTTCCCTTTGGAGTTTTGTTTAGCATCTGGGTCATCCTCGGCAGTATCTTCAAAAAATTCACCATCCACCGTGGCATGGCTCATTCCATCCCCGCCGCTTTGCTAGCCGCCTTCATCACGTACTCCTTCGCCACCCGTGTCGGCTTTTCGCTCCAAGATGCCTTCTATCTTGGGAGCTCCATGGGTTTAGGCTATCTCCTCCACCTCATCCTCGACGAACTCAACTCGCTCACCAATTTCCAAGGCCGCCCCTTCATCCCCAATAAAGCTCTAGGCAGCGCCTTAAAATTCACCTCTGCTAGCACCCTAATGAATTTTTCTGTCTACGGCTCGCTCATCTTCCTCCTCCTCGCCAACGGCAATGACCTCCTCACCTGCTGGCATTTTTTCTCTGCGAAAATTACCCACTCCTAAATAATAAAAAAACGCATCACCGTAATCCGAGCCAGGCTCAAAATCAACCAGTGATGCGCATAGCTACCTCGCCACTTCAAGCTAAATCCGCATTTTCTTTTTTCTTCATCGTCGTCTGACCCAACTGACCACAACTCAACACAAAGCCCACAATGAACACCGTCGCCAGCGCCGTCCCATACGGCAAGAACACAAAGAGCGCCCCCACCCCCAAAACCACCAACCCCCAAACCAATTGCGACCACGGCAGCTTCTTCATCGTTTTCATGGCGTCTTCCTCCTAAAAAAATTCGATGCAAAACTACCGTTCAAATCTTACACAATAAACACAAAAAGTCAATGCAAAGCACTCAATGAAAAGTCTCACCTCGTTTCAACATCTCAAAAAATGTCTGCCTCAACCGTTCACGAGTCTCTGGTTTCTTCGCCGTCTGTAGCCGATAAATAAACGAATACACCTGCGATTTTTTTAAGCTTGCGAGAAAAGCCGCAGCTTTTTTATGCGTAGCCACCAGTTTCAAAAAATCCTCTGGTAACACCGCTGTGCTTTGTGGGTGATACGAACTTTCCCAACGTCCATCAGCCTTGGCAGCCTCGATCTCTTTCAAACCTGACGGCTGCATGCGCTTCTCCGCCATCAGCCGTGCCACATGTTCCGTATTCCGCTTCGACCAACCACTTCGTGCCCGTCGCGGTGTAAACTTTTGTTTCCACGAAATGTCATCGTAACTTTGTTTCTGCCCATCAATCCAGCCATAACACAAAGCCACATCCAACGCTTCTGCATAAGTAATCGACTTCAAACCCGAACCCTTCTTGTACAATCGCATCCAAATACCCGCTGACTTCGCATGCTGCTTCTTCAGCCAAGTCTCAAAGGTCTTCCCCGAAGAAAATGGCACCAATGGATACTCACTCAAATGCTGGTTCATGCACGCAGTATAGCCAAAAAACCAATAAAGAGTATACTGCGACCAAGTCATGAAAGTCACCTTCCTCAAAAGCTGCTCCAACCTCGAGCAATTGCCCGTCGGTAAAGTCCCCCATATCGCCATGGTGGGTCGTTCGAATGTCGGTAAATCTTCGCTCTTAAACCACATCGCTGGTCAAAAAGGTCTAGCCCATGTCAGCGCCGAACCTGGTCGTACCAAGCTCATCAACCTCTTCGATGTCGACAAACGCCTGTATTTGGTCGACTTGCCTGGCTATGGGTATGCCAAAACCTCCAAAGCCAACCGCGACGCCTTTGCCGACCTCATTCGCGACTACATTTGGAAAACCCAACAATTAAAACTCGTTTTTTTGATCATCGATATCCGCATCGGTGCCACCGACCTTGATCGCGACATGCTGGCCTACCTCGAATCCGGCAAAATCCCAACCGTGATTATTGCCAATAAAATCGACAAACTTTCGAAATCTGAAGCCTCCAGCGCCCTCACCAAGGTTGAATCAGAATACCCGCGCACTGCCGTCATCGCCCACTCAAATATCAATGGCCAAGGTCGCGGTGAAATCTGGGATGCCATGGAAAAAATCTTGCGCCAAGCCTAAAAAAATCTACACCACGAACTCACCATCATGATAAATCTCCTCCTCATCAAGGAGGATTTTTTCTACGTCGACAAAAATATCCACGTGATATCTTCCCTGCTTTCGATTCAACCCCGGTTTTGGATAAATACCATGCTTCGCTCCAAGTGACAGATGCACCCCCTTTTGTCGTTCAAACGCATTTATATCATTC
>JAYVTL010000123.1:0-2467 GCA_043788845.1 Candidatus Uhrbacteria bacterium | reverse complement strand
TACCGATCACGGCCCTGCTGGGCGCCTGGTTTGTCCTACGAACACACAACAACCCACGAAACCCCATCAAGGAAGTCGCAGGTTGGCGTCCCAACGAACAAGATCATCACCCTCACGACCACGGATAGGGCTTGGCATACGAACTAACTCCCCCCGCATACACCGTCAACCAATCTTCCAAATAGGCGGTCGCGCGCACATCGTCTTCATTATAAAGAATAATCGAGTCGAGCAAGCGTCTTTCCTTTGACTCCAAATATTGTTCAAAGACATCTACCGACTCACCGCCGCCCTTTACCTCACTCCGCCAACTAAAACCAAGAAACTTGGCAATATATTTCAACCCGTAAAAATAGAGCGGATAGGTAATTGAATGCGACACCAATTCCTTCAAATCCACCATCTGGGTCCGAAACAAATCCAACCAAGGACTCCCCCCATGCCGCTTTTCGAGCGTCCCCAAACGAGTCAACTCATAACTAGAATAGTGGTAAACCACAAAATCCGTCGGCAAGGTCTTTAACCACTCAAGAAATTCAAGCCACATTTGCTGTTCTCCTTCCAAGGTCTCAGCAACAAAAGCTTTGTACTCATCCACGCCATTTTGACGCAATAAAAAGCCATACAGATAATCCATGTCATTCGGTGGATCACTTTCAATATCAAAATGAATAACCAACGGTTTTGGTACAAGTGTAACGGCTTCACGCACAAAAACCTGCTCAGTTTGCAGCGCTTGTGCCTGAAGCTTCATAACCTCCAAGCCATGCTGCCTTAAGCCTGGCGCCGCACCATCAAACGTCATCGGCTCCATAGCCGCCACATCATCGATCGTCCGCAAACCCAGCGAACGCAAAGCACGCAGCTTCTTCACATCGACGTTATACAATAAAGCGATATCATTGCGTTCCTTGGCATAAGCCTCACACAACTTACCCCAATACCCCATGTCGTAGCAGCTTTTGCGCAAAACCGGCTCCGGCTTTTCCCCAGCTCGAAGACGATTTAATTCAGTCACCAAGGTCTGAAACTCCGCCATCCCCTCTTCTGCCGCAAACGCAATCCGCTCTCCATCACTATTAATAATCTCGGGCTGCAAAGGAAAAAGCCCCTGCAATTTCTCAAGAAGAACTGCGTAGAAAGTTAGCTGCATCTTTTGATATTTCTCGAGAGCATGAGTGGATTTTACGTCGACGGGCACATACATCCATGGACCAAACACACTCGTCCCCTCGCGTTTCTCCAAAATATCCGGCCGACCCGTCCAATCTTTCCAAGTCAACGTTCCCTGATAAATAATCTCGGCGCCCTGGGCCATTAAATCGCGCGTTGCCAACCAATCAAGTTCAGCATTCTTTTGCTGGGTCAATTCTGACACCGTTTTGCCAGCAAACAATGAACCAACCACCTGTTGCTCATGCAACATTCCATTCTCTTGCCGATGCCGCTCGGCATCAGACACATTGCGCCGCAGCTTGCGCTCTTCCTCGGTGGCAAAACGCTCATAATACGGCCAATGCGGACAATTCAGGAATTGATAGAAATCCGTAGCGGTTAAAAAATCTTGTTTCATGGACATCACAATTTATGCTCGGCTTCCTCTAACGTTTGACGAAATTCATTGGCCAGCTCATGAGAGAAACGTTGCTCCACTGCAGCCAACACCTCGCGTTCATGGCCCAATCGTTCTTCGCGCGTGGCATGAAACAATTTCCAAATATCCGGCATGGACGGCGCGGTCAAAATCATACTCCGCAAATTATAAATATGATCGGCACAAGCAATAGCCAACGATTCAATGGGAGCAGACGACAAGGTTTCAACATACGCGAGTTTGCGTTCTTTCCAAGGAAGTCCATTTGGTTCAGTTACCCCAGCAACCAACCGAGCCACACGAGCACCCATTTCTTGTTCCAACTGTGCCGTCGTCACCCCACAATCTTCGACCACATCATGCAAAATCCCAGCCGCGATCACCTCATCATCAAAGCCAGCGCGTTGCAGCAAAAAACCCACCCCTGCCGGGTGAGCGATATACGGAATTTTTTCTTCGGGATGTTTGCGCCATTGACCTTCATGCCAACCTGCCGCCAACTCCAAGGCGCGAATGACGACTTCAGGGTAGAGATATGTTTTCACCTCCAAATTGTGCGCTCTCTAACGTCGCACGTCAACAAAAAAATCTCCCGTTTTTTCATCGAGAGATTTTTCTTTACCAGCGGCTTACTTCGTTTCCTTATGCCCGCTATGCTTGCCACAGTGACGGCAAAACTTCGAAATCTCAAGACGGGCCTTAATGGTCTTCTTGTTCTTCGAGGAGTGGTAGTTGAGCTTGCGGCAGGTGGTGCACTCAAGCTTGATGAGATTGTCTTGGGACATAGGATTTGGTGTTTTATTCGAGTTCGGTCGATCTTTCTACTCCCGCAATAGGCAGGGCCAGAAGGATGGAGCCGACGGCCGGGATTGA